>JAUWMM010000188.1 GCA_030613145.1 Desulfobacterales bacterium
GTCAGGCGAGATGGATCGGCGCATCAAAATGTGAACTTATTCTTGCGCGAGCCCTTAGGCTCAATGAATCGGAGAAAAGACAATTGAATCGCTCCTTGGAAAAACTGGTGGTAGGCTTTTCGTGGATGAGCGGGATCATCCTTTTGGGGGCTATCTCCTCTATCATCGGTTATCTCTTTCTCAACGGCCTGGGCACGATAAACCTAAGCCTCATCTTCGGTGACACCAATCCCATGGATGCCCTCCTTCTCAAGAAGCAGGTCTTTGACGGTCTTTTTCCTGCCATTATAGGGACCCTCTCTTTGGTGGTTCTATCGGTGAGTTGGGCAATCCCTGTGGGGTTGGCCACGGGGATCTACCTGGCAGAATATGCCGGGGAAAGGATCAAGAAGGTCTTTAACCTGCTCTTCGATATTCTGGCCGGCATTCCATCTATCGTAATCGGTCTGTTCGGTTTCTCCCTGGCTGTTTTCTTGCATAAACACATCTCTGATCAATTCTATCCCTGCCTTCTGATTTCCAGTCTGTCCCTGGCCTTCCTGGTATTGCCATACATCATTCGCACCACACAGGTCTCACTGGAGGGCCTACCTGCGCAAACACGGCTCACAGCCCTTGCTCTGGGGGCCACGAAACTGCAGAATGTCTTCTACGTGCTGATTCCAAAATCCCTATCGGGCATCCTCAGCGGGGTGATCCTTTCAATCGGTCGTTGCGCTGAAGATACAGCAGTCATTATGCTCACCGGCGTGGTGGCAACAGCCGGCGTGCCAAAGTCTATTCTCTCACATTACGAGGCTCTGCCTTTCTATATCTACTATATCTCTTCTGAGTATTCCAACACGCAAGAGCTCTTGACCGGATTTGGCGCATCAATTATTCTTCTGACCATCTGTGTTTTTCTCTTTTTCCTTGCCTTTGTCATCAAAAGAGGCCTGACCTATCAGGCCCTTTATCGTGCGTAAATCGGCCCTATGGATAAAACAACAAAGATAAAGGTCGACCACCTGCATTTCGGCTACCAAGGCCACTGGGTCCTGAGGGATATCACGACGCAGTTTGCGGAAAATTCCATCACTGCTATTGTCGGCCCCTCAGGCATGGGCAAATCAACTTTCCTTATGACGCTGAATCGCCTGTGGGAAAGCATTCCCAAGGCAAAGATGAAAGGAAAAGTGGAGATAAAACTAAACGGCCGGTTTCGCGATATCTATGATCGATCCTATTCTCTATCACAATTGCGGCGGTCGGTGGGCATAGTCTTTCAGGTGCCAAATCCGCTTCCCATGAGCATTTACAAGAATGTCGCCTTTCCGTTAAAGCTGGCTGGAGGCAAAGACAAGGACTTCATCGCTCACAAGGTGGAAGAGGCTCTGAAGAGGGCCTATCTGTGGAATGAAGTAAAGGATCGACTTACTGATGACGCCCTGGCACTTTCCGGAGGCCAGCAGCAGCGCCTGTGTATTGCCAGGGCCCTGGTCCTGGAGCCAGAGGTTTTGCTCCTGGACGAACCGACTTCGTCACTGGATGCCAAGGCCGGTGCAGTGATTGAAGACCTCCTGCTCAGCCTTAAAGACCGTTGCACCCTGCTTGTGGTCTCCCACTATCTGGATCAGGTAAAAAGAATCGCAGACACAGTAGTCGAACTTTCCAACGGGAATTTTGTTCCAAAGCCTTTTGACAAGCAGGGTTGAAGGAACCTATGCTGCCACTTGGGCCAACTCTCGAACATGTAAGACTTCTCTACCGCCGACTGGCCGAATGGTCTCTCGGTCGAGCGTGAGCAATGCTATTGTCCTGCCTTCAGCGGTCACAAACTCAACTTCGAAGGCCTCCCCTCCTTGTAGCGGAGCACTACTGCCACGATCTCTCCGATTGCTGTGATAGTGTCGCGTTAGCTGTCTTCAAACAATTATCATTACATGCCGCATGTCCACTGCAATAAGGACAGCCTCTTCCTTTGTTCCTGCCTGAGACCGTGGTCTTCCATTCATGCCCCTTGCTGCAGATCCACCAGACCCTTTTTTGAGGGCCTGCGGTATTGACAGGCCAGAGCGGCATTGGACTTGGAACTACCACAAAACCTTTCTTGTCGCAATTGGATGGGAGAGTCGGCCTCGGTTCAAAGAGAGTGGGCCTAACCGGAAAAGGGTGTTTTTTGCCAACGTGGATTGCTGATTTCAATAAGATAGGGCAAATGGTGGAGAGCGATCCCACAATGCAGATGTATGACAGAACACTGTGGCGGGAGAATTGGTCCTTTGGGTGAGGATCTACAAAAGAAATCTATGTCCTTGGGTTTCTGGTCCTACGGTGGCAGAAATGATGAAATCTACACTCTTTCTGGAATGCGGTGTGATTGCAGGAAGCTATAATCGGGGGATTAAAGCCGACAGGAAAGATGTTGCGAATTATCTATAACGTTCTGAACTAACCGGCCGGCGATAGCCGGTCCGGTTGAATGATTGGTTGTGGCGGATTGTATCCCTGCCGAACATCTGCGAGAAATCACAGCGATATGGCGAAATCCCAACCCATTTCAATCGCCAACCAATGCGGAAGAAGCATTATTGACCGAGAGAAATCCAAGCCTGCGTTTTCGATATGATCCCTTATTGCCATTGAAAACGGACTTGTCGCCACCACAACGGACGTGAGCACCCCCGGAGCGTCTTCTGTAGATTCCGGATCGTTTGCTGCGCAGCAGGATAGGGGATGCGAACAGACAAAATGCGTTCGACACACGACTGGCCTAACGGGATAGGCGCTGCATGCGCCATTTACCAGCAGAGGGCAGCAATGGTCGTAGTTGGAAAGATCTGTCTGCTCGTCGATGTTGGCCGACGGATATCTGCCCGGCCTGGAATTGTCCCATTCATGCCATTGTTGCGTTCGCATCCGAAGGTCGTTTATCTGGTCTACTGACAATTCCCGCTTGACATATTGCGCCAAGGTGTGGGCCTCTGCAATGTTCGTAAGGATATGATACCGGCAACAGTGACAACAGCCCAATTTACAAGTTGGAATGATGCCATCTTCGCTACGCAGCCGATCCAGTCCGCATGCAGTCGCTTCATCCACTGAAGAATACACGCCGTTGACGAAGTTCTCTTGCGGTGTAATTGGGATATCGGCTCCGAATTCCTCAGGGCCCATACCGAAATTGCTAAACTCCCTCAAACTTATGCCCCCCTTTCTTCCCATCAGCAACGTTGTGGGAAGGATTGTGAAATCGCGTTATCACTTCGTTTGATAAAATTGTACTATGACTCTCTAACGTTCGAGGTTCCCTTAACATGTCACAGACAAAATAGGCACCTCGCCTCACGATGACAAGGTGCCTATGATGATCGAACAGCTCTAGTCTAGAGTTTAGTAACGTTCAGTGCCGAAGGTCCTTTGGCGCCCTGTTCTACGTCAAAGGTCACCCGGTCACCTTCAGCAAGGGTTTTAAATCCAGACCCGCTAATGGCGGAGTGATGGACAAACACGTCCTTGTCCCCATCCCGCTCAATGAAACCGAATCCCTTCTGGTCACTGAACCACTTCACGATTCCTTCTTCCATAGTGATTATCCTCCTTTTTTCTGTTTTCGTACAGTTTCAGGAGTTAACTCTGGAAACGGCTGAAGAATCACATCTGTGAGACAAAAGATGGGATTAAAGCGGGTTCCAAAAATAGGGATCCTGATTTCCGTACTCGATCCCGTTCCTTCACATCACGAAGGGTCGAAGGGAAGGCGGTAATTGAACCGATTTACTTCCTTTAGTCCGTCTAGGCTTATGTGTCAAGAAAACATCGCGGGGCATGGTAATTTGGTCTGTTGGAAATAGGGCAAATCAAAATTGGTTCATGTATCCGAATGGTTACACAAACGTTCATCGACTGTATACTATATGTCTGTCACGGTTCATACGGAGATCCCGACTTTGCAGATTTTGCCACGATTTTTAATTGCAAATTTATGAACTTGCGCACAGGTTTCTATCGGACATCGCAAAATCTGTCAAGGAAAGTGGCTCAAATCAGGAAAGATATAGCTTGTTTTTGAAGACCGAAAAAAGTGCGCTTTTTCACAAGTTTAACGTGATTGCAGGTGTCGAAAATATGGCATTCTACTTTTCGATTTGCGAGTGATAATAGCAATCGGCACTTCTGGGATGAGTGACAGATGGTTGTGTTCTAGCGGATCGGAAGGGTGTGTTTGGCGACATTGAAGCAATACTCAATGGCCTCCTGGCTCTTTCGGCCCAGGTGGATAAACTTGCAATGCAGGCCACGGCTACCAAAACCGATTATTCTAGCTTGTGCTCGGATTGTCTCGTCCTCGGTGGGGAGTTTTATTAAATTTTCAATACCCCGACCGCTTGCGGCGGGGTAAGCACGCGGAAAGGGGGTGTGGGGGGAAACTACGTTTCCCCCCATCATCTAAATTGTTTTCTTTTCCGCTTTGATACCCTGTCTGCTTGCAGCAGGGAGCTTCATTTACTAAACAAATTGATTGATCCACTCGAAATTTCTGTCTGAATGCAAACTGGCATTCTACGAATACACCGCCAATACTAATGTCAGTGATTTTCATTTCGCCTCGAAAATCTTCTATTTCCACTGGGCACTGAAACTCAACACGAGGATCTATTCTTCTTTCTTCGCTTACCTCTACAACCTTACTTCGACAGTCTATCCACGTTGATTTCTCGAAATCTTGGATCACCTTTGTAAATCGGATACCAACTCCTTGCATGTTTTTCCTAACAATTTCGCCAGTGATTTTCAATGGGTCCTGCTGGTCTGGGGAGGAAAAGGTCATGGTCATTTTCTCGCCAACTTTAAGAACTCCGTTGGTATGAATAAAGACTCCGCCAGAGCTTACATTCTTAATGAACCCTTTGAAGGTTTGATCTTTCGTGATGTAATCTACGGGAATGGAGCAGGGGTTTCTAGGATGTTTCCTCCGATTTTTGTGTGTCCAAG
>JAUWMM010000131.1 GCA_030613145.1 Desulfobacterales bacterium
ATTTTAGAGATCAATATCTTCATTCCTGTCAATTTGGGCGCAAGTTTATTAGCACCTATTACAAATATTCACCACCAGTGGCGCATTTCATTTCAAAACACGAGACACTGAGAGCCGTAGTCCGCATCGGCCTGCTCCCCCTAATAGCTGTCAGCTATGCCATGCTTCATTTCGGCCCAACACTCACATTAACCATAATTGCCTTTCTCCTCATCCCTCCCATCTTCCTTGTCTCATTCCAACGAAGCCGGTTGCGCAGCTAAACATAACCATTACCCAATTTCCGCCCAAGGAATAGGTAAATATAGGTAAATAAGGGTAAATAAGGGACGTTCTTTACTTTTTAACTTTCTCCTCTAAGAACTTCCGGAACGTTGTTGACTAAGTTGACTTCCTTGTCTTCTCTCTTCATCTAAAGAAAAGGGGTCTACGTTTGACTCTTTTAATGCTCTTTGATGACGGACGGGCGTGTCGAGACCATTGCGAATAGAATTTCCGAATGCATGGAAGAATGGGGTCAAATGCACCGATAGATGCAGGGCAAACTAAAAATATTCTTTTTTATAATCTTCATGTTATTCATGTTTTTGTCTTCACTGGTGGCGACTGACCGAATAACCAAGGAGTTCGTATGTGGGTATCGCCAATGAATGGACCCTGATTTTGGAGTTGTGGCTGTTTAAAAAAAGCTTTAAAAGTGCGGGGAGCTCTTATTGATATATCGCTCCCAGGGGGTGAGATCTCTTTCTCGCTCTTCTTTGGGTGGTTGGACGGCTTTCCCGCGCTCGGTTAGCTTCTCTTCCTCGGGAGCCGGCTGCTTCTCCACCTTTTTTTCTTCCTTTACAGCCCTGATAAAAGACCCTTTGAACAAACTAACCTGCAAGGTTTTCCCCGGCTGCACATGAATTTGCGTTTCTGAATCCTTGACCTTTAGCGTGTGCATGCCTGGTTTTACGTCCGTCAGCCAGACCGGCGTTTCCCCAATATTGGAGCCATCCAGGAAAGCATCAAGACCAGGGGGCTCACTTACCACAGTCAATTTCCCCGGGGCTTCCTGGGTGCCCCGGAGAGTGCGGGTCGGCGCAATCAACTCACCACCAAGACAGAAGGGAGTGGCAAGGAACAGAAAGGACAGGAAACAAGCCAAAAGGACCATTGATTTTGAAAACATCCTCATGATGAATATCCTGAACATAGAATTACTGTTATCATAATCATAATTCGTTCGTTGTTCAATATATTTTTAGGGCGGGTATCTGGAAGACGACTGGGGTCATATGAATACAAAGGTTTAATTGCTGGAACATGTGAAACTCGGTTCGCTTTGCTCTACTGATTCCGACCCATTTTTGAGAAACCGAAAGGCCGCATGCAATCTTGCCTGCGGCCCATTTTATGTCCCATCCTGTTCATGGTCTAAGAATCGAGACAGGATTTACTAAGAGACAATAAGAAACAATCAACTATCTGAATAAGGCCCAAGTCCAACAGGATTTGGGCCTTTGTTTATTGTAGTTCAGAGACCTTTGTACTGAGTGAAAATGAACCCGATCATTCTCCACAACCACGAGAGCAGGATGCTCGGGACGGTCTACGTGGTGACCCGAAAATATCGGTGTCACTGCAAGTGCGGGAGAGGGGGAGTTAAGCTTACGCGGCTACGTAAATTCCCCTGCCAGCTCGCTTGATTTATTTGATTTCCAGGTCTTCAAGTATTCTAGGGCGAATCGAAGCATGTCTCATCCTTGAGTATTTTTTCATGGGTTGTTAAGCTGCCCAAAATGATATTATCAAGGGTACTTTTATTATAAAATGTAACAAAAAGCAACCTTCTTCTTGGAGATAGAGTTCGAATATTGTTTTTGCGATTGACCCTGATGAAATAGAAAAGAAGGTGCCCCGGTGGAATAGTGAAAAGCGTTCCGCGGGGTAAACATTTCACCCTGTACCATCTCCCGGAGCTACAGGGCATGCAGGGCAGGGGAATTGGGCCCCAGTGAAGCCTCCCTGTGCTTCCGCACAGGGCATCCTGACTGTGTCTCAGGACGGCGGCACTCGCCGAAGCAATAACCCGCCTTCGCCGAGGCTATGGCGGGTCACCACGCCATTTCAGCCGTTCGGCCGTCGCAGCCAGTGCTTTGGCGAAGTCGGCTCGTAGCAATTTGGCTACTTCGGCCAACTCCATAGGCTATGGAGACGGCGGATGGCGAAGTCGGCTCATCCCCGTGCTTCCGCACGGGGCATCCTGGCGAAGGTGAGTGAAATACGCTTAGCTGTCATTGACATGCCCCGGTTAAACGAAAAAGATGTAGAGGTTTAACCCCGGAGGAATATTCCTGACTAGTCGGGAATTCCACAGGGCAGGCAGGGTAAAAATTTCACGGGGTAAAAATTGAGGAATTAAGGGATGGGGGAATTAAGGGATTGAGTGATTGGGAATTGAGGCCCCGGTTAAATAAAAGCACCGGCGCATTTAACATGGAAGTGCATAATTGGGATGATGATCCTTGGAGGAGCGAAAATTATCAATCAAGTGCCAGGCTGTTTTTTAATGCTTGATCAACTTGTTTCATAATATCGTTTGAGAGTGTCGTTATCTTAGGGGTAGCCAGCCTCTTTTTATCAATGGTTCTTATCTGCGATAAATTGACAATTGAATGTTTTTTCAAAGCCTTATCCTTCATGATAGCAACACAGATGGGGTAAGATGCCTTTTTCTTTGAGTATTCGGTGATTACAGCCACAATGGTAGTTGGTGAGTAGATATTGCCAATGTCGTTTTGAATCACAAGTACTGGCCGAGTTTTCCCTGTTTCACTCCCCAAAACCGGATCGAGGTTGCCATAATAGATATCACCACGCCTTACTTGAAGGAAATTCATAGGTTGACCTCATTAAAGATTTTCAGCATCAATGTGCTCGAAATCCTTTGAAATCTCCAGATTCTCTTGTGCCAGATCCAAATATGCTTGCTTCATCTCTTGCTCAAACATCCTTTTCTCGGTTTGTTTAATCTTTTCTTCAATGGATTCTCGAACCAAAACCGAAACCTTTTTTCCTTGCAAAGCGGATACTTGAAAAAGTTTGCTCTTAAGTTCCGAAGAAATCTGAATATTGAGTCTGACTTTTTCAGAGGGTAGGTCTTGCTGCATATTTAATGCCCCCTTTTGTGGATGATTTCTTTTACACCAATTTTTTTATCAATAAATAGACTCAAAGTCAAGGAAAAAGATCTGTGATAGAAAAATCGGGAAATTTAGGGATTTGGGGATTTGGGATTGGGGCCCCGGTTAAATAAAAAGCAGAAGGGGCATTTAACCTCGATTAAATAAAAAGTTTTGCTTTATTTTGTATAAATTCGTGTTCATTCGTGGCTGAATAGTTAGGACTCGCACAAAAATAACTTACCATTTTGGCATCCCAGCCCGCCAGAAAGACGGCGGATCTACGACTTCAGGCTATCTTTGGCCGATACTCATTCCCTGGCCCCCTTCGGTCTGAGCTACATTCGGCCTGTCTTCGACCCTGAGCTCAGACCGAAGGGAGCTCATGTCGAAGGCAGGGTCGAAGACAGACCTGGTCTATAGGCTTTAGTGAGCTAATTTTCCGGTTCCAACGGAAAACAAAGTACCCTAGCCAGTCTGTCGCATAGCGCCAGGGCAGGCGCAAATCCCTCGAAATAGCCTGCTATTCCTGCTTGCCCTGTGGAATGCGAAGCATATTCCTCCGGGGCGGTTTTGCTCAATCGGATCGACCAAATCTAACCCAAATCTGAGCACCAATTCTGCCAAGTTATTCTTGCGCGAGCCCTTATGACGGTCTCTTAGTCCAGTTTTCCATTCTGAGTCCCTCGATCCTTTGGAAATGCTTCTCATTGTTGGTGACGAAGATCAGGTTATGCGCTAAAGCACAGGAAGCGAGGATCAAATCAAAATCATCCAGCGGAGCCCCTGATTTTTCCAGGTTCGCTTTTAGCATGCCAAAAATCTCTACGGATTCGTTTCCAACCGGGATGATCTCCAGGGCATTTTCCAAAGTCTTTATCTTGGCCAAATTGCTGGTTGTCTTCTGAGACTTGTACGCCCCATAATATAGCTCCATCAAAGTGATGACACTTAATCTTAGAGGATCGTAAAAGTGCCGGCGTAGGTTTTCCTGTACGGCGCTATGCCCTTTCAAATTGTAAATAATCGTATCCGTGTCGAGAAGGAACATTAGAATCCCGCAGACAATTTTTCTGAATTTTTCCGGTATCTTCTGATGTCGGCAATGATTTGTTCGGCTTTCCTGTCGTCTTCCCACGAACCTGAAAGTTCTAGTAAGACCTGGGCTGGAGTCTTACGTGTACGCAAATAATGTCTTCTCGCCAGATAATCCTTTACCAGAAATAGAATTTCCTGACTTATAGATCGGTTTTCTGCTGCCGCGAGCTTCTTTATCTCTGCATAGAGCTCATCTTTAATCCCCTTGATTTGTAAGTTAGCCATCTTCGGGTCTCCTCTAAGATCTCAGTTTCAAGTTTCATGAAAATATACACCATCTTCATGATAGAGTCAAGAAAAACTAAATGGATATACCGCAGTTCCATTAAAGGATTGAGGAATTGGGGGATTGGGGGATTGAGGGATTGAGGCCCTTGTTAAATAAAAGCAAAGGCGCATTTAATGGGAAAGGCGGGGGAATGCGGTCTCAATCCTGCTGATATATTAGGGTCTTTTGATCATGTTTCGATAATATCATTGAAAATCGATATGTCATGTTCTGATTTTCAAGGAAGTTGAAACGGCTTCCATTACTGTATTTTTTCCCATTTCAGGGATTGGGGGATTGAGCCCGTAAGTTGTAAGGTTCGTGTTTTTTCTGGCAGAATTATTCCTGCAAGCGCCTTGGAGGAACTATAATATCTGATACTGGATGCTGGATACTGGATTCAAGGATTATCCAGTATCCAGCGACCAGCAACCAGCATCTGTAACAAATACAAAAACAACATATTACATAACATAGACAATCTATTGTCGATGTTGCAGCTCTAAGCGCCTAAGAACTTTGAACTATCAGCTATGAGCTTCTCTCGACCACTGATTTTTCCTCCGCATTTTATCCGTAAATTTCTAGTGTTGACATTTTTCTTTTTTTCCAGCATGTAAAAATTTAGGACAAATAATTTATCATCATTGTGTTTGTGTTGAGTCGTGCTTTCTGAAGCTGCTGTAGTGCCCTTCGTTATCTCCCAAGTTCAGGCGTATCCTTTCTCTCAATAGAGGTTTTTTGAATCTTGAAAGGGGGTTGTGCCATGATCAAGCAGAAAGAGCGAAGGAAACATAGGCGATTTCGGGCAGAGGATGGTGCATTTGCGGTACTCAGGCGTCCCTGGCCTCACCCTACTACACTGGGTCGAATCGAAGACATAAACATGTACGGCCTGGCGTTTGATTATATTGCCGGCGAAGAGCCGCCCCACAGGTCGGCTGAGTTGGAAATACTATGGAATGATTGTAGTTTTCGCCTGAAGAAAGTTCCGTCCAAGACGATTTCGGATTCCGAAACAGCTATTCGAGGCCGTTCCAGTTCTTTAAAAATGAGACGACGTAGCATGCGGTTTAGAAAACTGACGCCCTACCAGAAATCTAAACTGGAATACTTCATCCAGAACTATACCACAGGTAAGATGTGAGGGGGTGATAGTTTTAGAATAAACTTGAGATATGAAGTAAGTTCAGATTTAAGCTGAAAAGAGAATTAGCAAAGGAGTTGTGTTTAGGAATTATTTATAGGGTTATCAAGAATTTTTCGAAACGGAAAGGAGTGGTAATATGAAAAAAATGACGATCTTGATGGTTGTGTTCTCGCTTACGTTTCTGGTTTCAGGTGAAGGGGCTTTGGCAGCTACTTGGGAAGTGCCAGGAGATTTTTTTACCATCCAAGGTGCGATTGACAGCGGTTTAGTGATTAATGGCGACACGATCCGCGTTTCA
>JAUWMM010000114.1 GCA_030613145.1 Desulfobacterales bacterium
CCTTCGGGATAATTAAAAGATGGCCCTCACTGAGGGGGTTGATATCCATAAAGGCAAGCACCCTATCATCCTCATAGACCCTTACCGAGGGTATCTCACCTGCCGCTATTTTACAAAAAATGCAATCCATGGCTGACCTCCTTGTAACAAAGATTCCTGCGCAAGAAAAGCTTCAAGTATTATTACCCATTTAGAAAAGCGATAAACTTTCGTCAAGAAAAATTGTAAGCTGGTTCAGAGGGTTGGCATAGCTTCTTAGGCCACCCTGGTAGGGTGATCCGCCTGATGCAGGGTACCGCATTCTGACGAAATGATGATGAAGCATTGCAGGTTTACTGAAGAAGATAGAATCCCAACACTTTTTTCGTATGTTCACACGGGTCAACAAATTCAACGCCTATGAAGCGGTCCTTCACATGCCTGACAATCACATTCTCGGATATCGTAGACCTTGCATTATCATCCAGCACAAACTCAACGCTTAGAGTGTCACCCTTCTCAACAGTTCCTCTGTTTATCTTAAGCCCCAATCCGCCACGCGAGATGTCTTCTATGAAGATATGTTCTTCGTCGATGCCCTGCATGGAACAGGTACCATGCAGGTTGACCTTCTTTCTATAAAATCGTCTTTTCTCGAATATTACAGAAAAGACGGCTTTACAGCTACATCTTATTTTGACCGGTTTGTCCAGATTCACATAGCGAGCCACATTCGCTGTTTTCCACTCACCGCATGAATCACATACAATAGTGGCTTCATTATTTTCGCTCACATGTATCGTTTTCACCTTCATTGCCACGCTCCTGTGCTGAACCGCCACGCTGAGGTTTTGCATGCCCTATTTGCAAAAGTGAAGGTATCCCCCGCCTTCAAGAGGCACTTTTGCCTTTTTTTGAGCAAGAAATATGCCATTCCCCGGGATGACAGTGCCTACTTTCACAGCGGGTCTTCCTGAGAGCTTTGCGGTGAGAGATTCGACCTTTTCTTTATCAGCAGTTGATGCCGTAAACAAAAGTTCATAGTCCTCACCGCCATGGAGGGCCCACTGGAGTGCTTTTTGTCTCGCGCCGGCCAGCTCTATTAACTCGCTCGACATAGGTATCGACGCTTCTTGTAGAACAGCACCCACTCCGCTTTGCTCGCAAATATGTCCAAGGTCTTTGGAGATACCATCTGAGATATCGATCATGGCATGCGCTAGGCCACTCTCTCCCAGGGCCTTTCCCATGTCAAGGCGAGGGATCGGCTTTTGGTGTGCCCGGACCAGGAATTCGTAGCCTAAAGATGCACCAGCCTGTTTGTTGCGAAGCACAAATAGCCCTCCGGCCGCATTGCCCAGCGGGCCGGTCACCCACACATCGTCGCCGACCCTGGCACCGGAGCGGTACACGACACTTCCCGGCAGACAGTCTCCGAGAAGAGTTATGGTAACCAGTACATGGGACGGGCACTCAACGGTGTCACCTCCGGCAAGGACAATGCCAGTCTTCTCTGCAAGGGCGTTGAATCCGACCATAAACGATTCCAAGAAGCTCGCCTTCGACTCTGCCTTCAATCCAATAGAGAGAAATGCCGTGCGGGGCGTGCCACCCATTGCAGCAATGTCGCTGATATTAACAGCGATGGCCTTCCAACCAAGGGCTTCCGGAGAAAGGGTCTGGTCCGTGAAGTGAATCCCTTCAATCAGGGTGTCTGTAGTCACGAGAAGAACCCTGTCCCCAGAGGTTTCCAGAACCGCGCTGTCATCGCCGATCCCCTTTATTACGTAGGATGGGAGTTTTTGAGATACCCTCCCCTGTATTAACCGGATTATACCGGCTTCGCCAAGGTCCTTTAAAGTTTTGATGTTTGTGGTCGTTTTCAAACAGGTTCCCTGCCCAAATTGTTTACTGTGCTAAGGCCTCCTCCATTTTCTTTAGCATCTTGGCCGGTCCCAAAAAGCCAATAGTTCTGAGGCTATGAATGTCCTCACCTTTGCTACTGATGAAAATCACCGTTGGCAACCCCGACACCTTAAATTTCTCCGTTAAGGCAGTGCATTTGTCGTCGGTTAAGGTGCAATCTACTCTTAGCATAATGAACTCTCTCGATTTGTCTATGACCCTTTGGTCTCTAAATGTCTTACGGTCCAATTCTTTACAGGCAGCGCACCAATCAGCGTAGAAGTCGATGAGGGCGGGTCTATTTCCCTTTTGCAAATGCCCAACGGATTGACCCCTGTAGTCTACCCAATTAATCCCTGGAGGCTCAGGTCGGATCGCCGCGTTCACAAGCAAGGTCCCCGAAAGGATGAGCAGGACACCAAAAATGGCGCGTATTATCTTGAAGCTTCGGGTGTAGCCCTCTCCACGCTCCAAGAAACCGAGCAGGAGTCCGCCAAAAATGGCCAGAATCCCCAGATAGAATCCTTGCTGGTCATGAGGCTGTCTGGCTTGCGGGAGCAGGAAATAGATGGCCACGCCAATCAGGAGAAAGCCGAACAACTTTCGCATCCAAACCATCCACAGACCCGATTTGGGCAGCCGACTCAAAGCCCCGGAAAACATGGCCAAGAAAAGATACGGGAACCCAAGCCCCAAACCCATGACAAAAAAGAGCAAGGCACCTTTTGCTACAATGCCCAGCTTGGCAACAATGCTCACCAGCCCGATGATAATTCCGGTCGCACAGGGAGCAATAACTACTCCGACCGTCAATCCCATGACAAAAGAGCCAATGGCACCTTGTCGCGATTTGCCAAGCTTTGTCATTAAAGACGAAGGGACGGTGACTTCAAAAGCACCAAACATGCTGGCTGCCATGGAAAGAATAATTATGGTAATGCAGATGACGAACCAGGGGCTTTGAAACAAAAAGCCCCACTGCCTGCCTGCCAGGCCGGATACTAGCCCCAGAATAGAAAACACAATGGCGATTCCCACCACGTAGTATGATGCAAGGACAAATACTGCCCACCTTTTTTGCTCACTTTGAGCCACAAAGAAGCTAACAGTCATCGGAATAACAGGATACACGCAGGGGGTCAGGTTCAAGGCGAGACCAAAAAGGAAAAAGGCGATGACAGCATACGCAAGCCCCTTTTCAATGACCTGTCTCGCTCTTAATTCATCAGGGGTAAAAGAGGCTTCTGGTCTGAAAATGTGTTCGTTAATCAGCTTTGTCGGCTCACCTGCCTTAACGATCTTTAAAGGTATCTCAAACCTGACAGCTTGGGGCATGAAACACTTTTGATCATCGCAGGCCTGATAAGCCAGCTTGCCTGACACTTTGATATCCCCCAGAGAAATATCCTCAGCAAGTTTCCCCTGGGCATAAATTGAAATCTTGCCTTCGTAAACAGATACCTTATTGGGGGAAAAGGAAAAGGATTTAAGCACCGGCTCCGGGTAGCTCACAGGTCCGAAAACAACAGATTCCCTTTCATCAAAATTGACAGCCATTGGGATAAGGAACTTATCGAGTGGCTTGTGACTGTTGATGTGAAAGCCCTGTTTTATATTTGCAACAATCGCCACCTGAAAGTTTTCTCCCGGATGGATGCGTTCGTGAGACACGTAGGGCTTCGCTTGAACCACATTCAAGTCTTGGGAGGTCTGTCCGGATGATAAAGATAGGCACAGGGATAGCAGTAATACGATAACTACACATAGCGAAGTGGATTTAATTATCGATTTCATTCTGGCCACTAGACAGTGAAGCCTCCCTGTGCTCCCGCACAGGGCATCTTGACTGTGTCTCAGGACGGCGGAACTCGCCGAAGCAATAACCCGCCTTCGCCGAGGCTATGGCGGGTCACCACGCCATTCATCCCCGTGCTTCCGCACGGGGCATTCTGGCGAAGGTGAGTAAATCCTTCAAATTCTCTTCTATAAAGTCTTTTGTGTAAATCCTACCTTTTTCCTCAATATTTTCAAGGGCTAAAATAGGCATGCCTGCCGCAACCCTGCCCACAGCAGGAATTTGTCTTTCAGACATATGTTCTTTACGCCACAGCATAGGACATATGTCCTGTTTATCAAGCGAAAAAACAAGTATTCGGCAGAACCTCGACCCTTTTCCCTTGACGGATTAGAACATTTGTTCAACTTCCAGCCACGCAAAGCTAATATTAAATGCTCCTTACTAAGGGCTCGCCCAAAAATAACTTACCATTTTGGCATTCCAGCCCGCCAGAAAGACGGCGGATCTACGACTTCAGGCTATCTTTGGCAGATACTCATTCCCTGGCCCAGACCAGGTCTATAGGCTTTAGTGAGCTAATTTTGCGGTTCCAACGGAAAACAAAGTATACCAGTCAAGTCTGTCGCATAGCGCCAGGGCGGGCGCAAAACCATCGAAATAGCCTGCTATTCCTGCTTGCCCTGTGGAATGCGAAGCATATTCCTCCGGGGCGGTTTTGCTCAATCGGATCGGCCAATTCTAACCCAAATCTGAGCGCCAATTCTGCCAAGTTATTTTTGCGCAAGCCCTAAGGGGAAAATCACGCAAGACACGGTCGACATGCGATGCAGAGCCCCAGGTGCGTCTATCATAGACTTGCGCGGCAAGACCACCACATAGCACAATAATCACAATTGCGAATCTGGAAAACTAAAGGGCGTTCCCCCGTTCCCCGGATCACGAAGCTGCTTTACTGCTTAGCCCCTTCGTGATAGTTAACCAACTTGGACTCTCACGCTTCTTTTTGAGAAGGCTGGTAATTCCTTATTCTGATTTCATTCGTTGTTCCGGAGGTACATTGAAATATTTTTCATCTCTGCTTTCCACAGTGTGGCTGGCGGTACTATTATCCTGCCCGCCGGTGTTTGCGGAAGGGCTTTCGGATCCTCTACCCCTTGACGCCCATTTTTCTGATCAATATACGGATGATCTGAGCGGCCTCCTAAAAAGACGATATATCAGGGTACTCATGACCATGAATAAGACGAACTTCTTTCTCTCGGGTGGAAAGCCTCACGGTTTTGAATATGCTCTCTTGAAAGAATATGAAAAAGAACTGAATAGAAAGATCAAAAAGAAAGAGCTCAGAGTGGTTCTCGAGTTTATTCCTGTATCTCGTGACGGTCTGATCCCTGCGTTGCTCAAGGGCCATGGCGACATTGCTGCCGCTGGTCTAACAATCACACCTGAACGGACGGCAAAGATTGCCTTCACGGATCCATATTTGACTGAAATCGATGAAATTGTTGTTACACACAAGCATTCCTTCAGCCCAAAGTCGCTCTCAAACTTGTCTGGGAGGCATCTTTTCGTTAGGAAGAGCAGCAGCTATTACACAAGCCTTCTTTCTTTCAACAAAAAGCTTTTGAAGTCCGATAATGCGCCCATTGAGATAGTCAAAGCTGATGAAGAATTGGAGACTGAAGACATCCTGGAGCTGGTCAATTCGGGTGCCATCGAAATGACTGTTTGCGACAGCCACATCGCCAAGCTCTGGTCCGGGATCTTCAAAGATATGGTCATTCATGACCACTTGAAAGTCCGCACCGGAGCCAAGATCGCTTGGATGGTCAGGAAGAAGAATCCCGAATTGAGGCAGAGTTTGAATCATTTCATCAAGGGGCACCGTAAAGGCACACTTCTTGGGAATATCTATTTCAAGCGATATTACAGGAAAAACCCTTGGATCAAAAACCCACTGTCAAAAAACGAGCAAAGAAAACTGGAAAAATACAAAAAGCTCTTTCAAAAATACGCGGCAATGTATGACTTGGACTGGCTCCTCGTCATGGCCATGGCCTATCAGGAATCAGGTCTTAATCATAAGAAAAAGAATCCCTCAGGCGCTGTTGGCATCATGCAGGTGTTACCGAGTACGGGGAAAGACAAACACGTCAATATTGAAGATGTGTATTCACTGGAGAATAATATCCACGCGGGAGTAAAATATCTGGCCTTCCTTAGAGATCGATACTTTAGGGATGAAAGGATTCGCCCCAGAGACCAGGTTCGATTTGCCCTTGCTTCTTACAACGCAGGGCCTGCGAAAATCAGGCGAGCCAGGTCTTTGGCAAAAAAAATGGGTTTCGATCCAAACCGGTGGTTTCGGAATGTAGAGCTTGCAGCCCTGAAACTTATCGGGCAGGAAACGGCTCAGTATGTCAGCAATATCAACAAATACTACGTGATATACCGCCTTGCTCTAGAGAATGTAGAAATCAGACAAAAAGAAAAGAAAGAAATGCTGAAGAAAGGGAGCAGCTAGGCAGCTATATAACGTTGTTGACGATGTTGAAAAAAAGCCTTTTCTGTTATATCTTGCACTTGAAATGTTAGACAAGACTGTTTTGCCAGAAGATATAGATACTCACGAATTACCATTTCTTGAGGTGAGCGGTTGTATCTTGCACAATCCAGAATAAGGG
>JAUWMM010000308.1 GCA_030613145.1 Desulfobacterales bacterium
CTGTTTGTCTTCCAGTTTGACTGTACTTTTGGGTACCATGGTGATCTCGGCAAGCAAGTAGCGCATGTTCCTTTCATCCAGCGCATTTTTCACCGCTTCGAAATCCTGTGGGGACGTGATGACCTCCAAGGTGCTTTCTTCATCCCGGATATCCTCTCCCCCTGCATCCAGCACCGCCTCCATGAGCGTCTCTTCATCTGTGTCACCCTTTTCAAATACAAAGATGCCTTTCTTTTCAAACATCCACGCTACGCAGCCGACTTCACAAAGATTTCCCCCTGCTTTTCTAAAGACGTAGCGGATATCAGCCACAGTACGCTTCTTGTTATCTGTCAAGGATTCCACCAAAACCGCCGCCCCACCAGGACCATATCCTTCATAATAGACCTCTTCGTAGGCAACCCCCTCCAGTTCCCCAGTCCCCTTCTTAATAGCCCTTTCAATATTGTCCTTAGGCATATTCTCTGACTTGGCCGCGGCAATGGCTGTGCGCAGACGTGGGTTGGCATCCGGATCGCCTTCCCCCATACGTGCAGCCACGGTGATCTCTTTGATCAGTTTTGTAAAGACTTTGCCCCGCCTGGCGTCGGTTATACCCTTCTTATGCTTAATCGAACTCCACTTTGAATGCCCGGACATAACAACCTCCTATTTTAGCCCTTGAAATTTCTACAACTCATTGAAATCATAGGGTTGTAAGTGACAATTCGGACGAAGCCCCTAAATCTTTCCCAATCCAACGATATAGATCTCTTTGCTTGCCTTTCGGCTCGATTTTGGCTTAATGTGCACAACTCGGCCAAAACATTTCCTGCCCATATCTGAATACCCCTTCAAGTCAGAGCCGTGAAAAATCTTGCAGACAAGGGCTCCCCCTGGCCTCAGCACACGGGCCGAGATGGCTAAGGCAGATTCGCACAGTTGAATCGATTTTTGCGCATCCACAAACTTGCTTCCTGTGGTAGATGGGGCCATATCGCTCAGAACTGTTTGGAAATTTGTCCCGACGTTCTCTATGAATGACTCATTCCAGGCAACCACATTATGCTGTACAAAGCGAACATTGGACGGAAGCTGAATGGTAAGAGGGGTCGTGTCCACTCCAACAACGAGACCTCTATTTCTTACAACCTGTGAGGTAAATAGCAACCAGGAGCCCGGGCAACAGCCCAGATCAAGAACTCTGGTCCCTATTTTCAGGACGCCAAATCTTTTTTGAATCTCCTTAAGCTTGTAAACAGATCGCGCCGGGTATCGCTCCTCACGAGCACGTCTTGCATAATAATCATGCCATGGATCAGTTTTCACAAGTGGATATATAGCAGCAAATATAGATTTTTAGTATGTGTATAGCTTATCGAAAAACTCGGGCTAACGGACTCAAACGGTTTACGATTTTGACGTTACACTATTCTTAAATCTTTTCCCAAAATGGTCACGGAGTGAGTAAAACCGACTTTTTACGACACCATCAAGTGTTACGGATTTTCAAGTTAAAGCAACACATCAACCAACTCTGAGATTGTCTGCACACCGACCATCTCGATATCTGTCGGCCCCTTGATATGCTTCAGATTGTTTACAGGAAGGAGGCACCGCCTAAAACCCATCTTTTGTGCCTCGTGCACCCTTGGTTCGGCTCTACTAATTCCGCGGACTTCTCCCGTTAGCCCAATCTCCCCAAAGACCAGAGTTGACTCCTTGACGGGTTTATCAAAGAAACTCGAAGCAATAGCCGAGACAATACCAAGATCTACGGCAGGCTCATCCACCTTTACGCCGCCGGTTACATTTACAAAGATGTCTTGATGCATTAACTGCAAGCCAAGTTTTTTTTCCATGACAGCGACAAGCAGAGAAACCCTGTTGTAGTCTACACCCAGGACAGTTCGACGTGGAGTGCCAAAACTGGCTCGGCCAACAAGGGCCTGAAGCTCAAGCAATATGGGCCTGGAGCCTTCGATGCTGGCTGTTACCACGGAACCGGGGACAAGTGAAGGGCGTTGTGACAAGAATATTGTGGAGGGATTCAAAACTTCACAAAGCCCATTATCCCTCATCTCAAACACGCCTATCTCGTTAGTGGAACCAAAGCGATTCTTGACTGCACGAAGTATGCGAAAAATGTTATTCTGCTCACCCTCAAAATACAACACAGTATCGACTATGTGTTCCAGGAGCCTGGGGCCTGCGATGGCACCGTCTTTGGTAACGTGTCCTATGAGGAAAATCGGAATGCCGGTCCGCTTTGCCAGGTGCATGAGGTGCATCGTCGCCTCCCGCACCTGGCTGACGCTTCCAGGTGCTGAGGTCAATTCAGGGGCAAACACGGTTTGAATCGAATCCACAACCATTGCCTTCGGACGCATCTCATCGGCTACGGCCCTGATCGATTCGAGCGCGACCTCTGATACTATCCATAGATTGTCCGAACAAGTACCGAGGCGGTCGCTTCTAAGCTTGATCTGCTCAAGGGATTCCTCGCCGGAGATGTATAGCACCTTTTGTTCGCCTCCCGCTATCCGGTGCAAGACCTGGAGCATAAGTGTGGACTTGCCAATGCCCGGATCTCCGCCTACCAAGATAAGGGACCCTGGAACTATTCCGCCTCCCAGTACCCTGTCAAATTCTTGTATGCCGGTCCTGATGCGTCTTTGATGATTCATCTCCACTGAATCGATTGGAACAGGTCGAGAACGCCAGGCGGGAGTTGATTCGCCGGATGATATGGTGGTGCTTTGCCTTTCCTCCACCAAGCTATTCCATTCGCCGCACTCAGGGCATTTGCCCATCCATTTGAGCGATTGATAGCCACACCCTTGACATACAAAGATCGTTTTGCTTGCTTTGTTAACTTTCAAAATGGATTTTCCTTGAGGTGTCAGCACATAATATTTAGGATTACGGATTTGGCTCTGTCTGGAAGGCAACCAGTATCCAGTAGCCTTTTGTACTGAGGTCTGACTCTTGAACTT
>JAUWMM010000065.1 GCA_030613145.1 Desulfobacterales bacterium
CCAACAGATACACTCGCCAACCAGGCCATTTTATCAAAGATTTGTATAACATATCACAAATCTTGTCAAGTTCTGGGTAAAATACGGGTCAACCGACAGACTGGATGAGGTTTTTAGGGGTGAAACCGGACATTCAGGGGGAACCGTGGAAGGTATTAGGGTTAATTTCTTATTCTCTATATTGTCTCTTAAGAGCTGTGCTGGTATTCATCGCTAAGGGTGAATTCGGTCAACATCGGCCATGTCGAATGGATCCCTGGGTTGTTCAAAGCTTTGGAAGTCTTCCCTTTATCAGGGCCGTTAATAACTTGTCGCAAAACCTCATTGGTGTTGTGTTCAAGTTGACTCAGAACCTCGGCAAGCATTTTGAGCTTAATAAGACTATCTCTCGATTTCGTCTGATAGGGAAGGTTGAGGCAAGGGTCTTTGAGAATGCGGATTACCCTGTCAAGAAATTGTAAATCTAGTCCGTCTGTGTCTGTGTAAATGAGGTCGGTCCACTCCTTCTTTAAACTTTCAAGCATCTTGTCATAGCCTGCAAGAATATCCGGATCTTGTCCGAGATAAAGAGATCTTTTCAGTTGATCAATACCACGGCGGATTCCCTTTGCCCGCTCCTCGTCCAGGTGTCTTTCGGCAAGCAGTTCATTCCACCTCTCTTCTATCTGTATACGGACCCACTTTTCACCCCGCTCAGGAGGTAGCGAGATTTCCAAAAATCGGTTCTGAGCCTCCATTAGCTCTTTTTTCTGATCATCAGATCCTTGGTCCATGCCCTTCAAGGCTTCATTTAACGCATGAACTGCTTCTTGCTTCATACCCTTTTTATCCGACTTCTCTAGCAAAATTCCTTCCCATTGATTTCTCAGGAATCCCAGTTCCTGTTTAATGAGCAAGAAAATAAAACCAGATTTAGCAATAACATTCCGCAGCGTGTGTGCAAGTGTATTACAGGAACTTAGCTTGTCTTGTGCCACTTGTCGCATCGCTTCAACGGACTGCTCGCGCAACTGGTAGGAAAGGAGCTCCGTGCCGAGGGCACTGGATAGTCTCTTTACAATCCTAGTCTCTGGGCTGCCTATCTTGATGGTATGAGGACGAAAATGAATCTTTATAACAGCCACCACCACGTATTCGTTATTCTGCCAAAGTATTTCGCCTTTGTACGTTCTAGGGTAATGTAAGCTTGGCTCACTTCCGAAGAATAAATCCTTTTTCCGGACTAAAACGGGTTCCATGTGGTGGGTATCTTCCCATACACCTTCCACCTGAAGTCTGACGCTTCGACTGTCACTTCTGGGATCCTCAGCTGTCCAACTCTTCTGATTCTCCACACACCAAGCCATGGCTTCAAAGGGACGGCCCGGTTCATCCCTGTATTCGATCCAGGGTTTTCCGGGAGGGTTATAATCAGTCCCTTTAGGGAGCCCCCAGGAGATGGTCTTTCTTTCCTCATCTATGACGCCAGAGGTAATCCGCCTTGCGATTATCTCAGGAGGACGACCTATTCGGTAAACGGTTCCCTTATAAGAGTTGGGCAGACAAAACAAGATGGCCTCGATGATATTTTTACAGGCCTTTTCCAGGAGCACTTTATCTATTTTTATTGCCAAGTTCTGTTTTCCTCATACTTTTCAGGATTCATGTAATATTAAACCTTATTAAATTTAACAGCAAGAATCATGCAACATTTATAGGTTAGGAATATTACTTTACATTCTAAGCAGTTAACTCAACTGCATAGCAGGGCAAAGGGGACCAAACCACTACGGTTATGAAATAACATGCCACTTCTGTGAAGAGTTTTACATACATTAAGGGCAACACAAATGACCCTTTACAAGATACAGAGTTTGTCATTAATCTCAAGGGAGTCAAATAGGGTCAGACTTTGGCAAGGTGAAATAGAAGACCGCACCCTTTCCCTTTTCAGACTCTACCCAGACCCTTCCCCCGTGGTTATTCATAATCCTGTCAACGATTGCAAGCCCTAAGCCGGTTCCTTTTTCATCTTCTACTTCCCTTAAACGGTGGAACATCTCGAATACTTTTCCATGATATTTCGCATCAATCCCTATACCATTATCCCTAACATAGAACTGATGGAACGCTCCTTTATCGTCGTATCCGATCTCGATCTTTGGGTTCTCAGTATCTCCCATATAATTGATGGCATTAACAATTAAGTTCTCAAAAACCTGATAGATTCTCTCTCCATCACAGTAGATATGCGGAAGGTCCTCCGCCACAACAAGCTCTATCCTGTTCTCCTTCAGTTTGTTTTGGAGACCTGTGGTTACATTTTCTACTATCTCAAGCGAGGAAACATCCTTAAAAGTAGAGAGAACCTTCCCAATGCTTGACAAAGCCAGAAGGTTTGAGACCAGTCCCTCCATTCGATGGGCACTGGCGTTGATCAGCTCAAGGTATCTCCCGCCCTTGTCCCCTAATTTTTCTTGATACTTTTTGAACAGGCGAGAAGAAAACCCCTGGATGGCAACAATAGGGGTTTTCAAGTCGTGGGAGACAACATCGACAAAATTCTTAAGCTCTTTGTTTATCTTTAGGAGTTCTTCCTCTGCATCCTTTTGTTCGGTAATATCGACAATATTACCCAGTATAGCAGGTCTTCCCTGATACTCAATGCGGCTGTTTCTCCTGTTGACCCATATGGTTTTGCCGGCTTTCGTCAGACCTCTGGCTTCGTACTCATTGGGTACGTCTTCTCCGTTTAGTCTCCGTTTCCTCATTGTCTCTGTCATGGGCCTGTCTTTTGGATGGACCAGCCACCGGGTCTCGATACCAATCAATTCCTCCCGTTCATACCCGTACATAGCTGCAAATCTGTTATTGGCAAACACAATCTTCTCGTCTTGATCGATATATATGCCGGTCAGGGAGTTCTCGACTAGAGTGCTGTATTTCTTTTCGCTCTCCCGCAAAGCATCTTCAGCCTGCCTCCGTTTACTAACGTCAACCATAGTTGTTCGGATACCTATAACCTGACCTCCGGCATCCCGTTCCAGCCTGTCATCAATAGAAACGCATATGCCTGAGCCATCTTTCTTCACATATATCCTGTCGTACTGTTTTGGAACGTCCACACCAGCAAGTTTGCGTTTAAACCTTTCCTCTGCGTCTTTTCTTTGGTCTGGCTGTATAAACTCAAAGATAGGTTTACCCACCATCTCGTCTCTTGCATATCCAAGCATATTCATCTCGGTCTGATTTACCTGAAGGACAATCCCTCTGGTGTCTAGCCTGTGATACGCAACAGGAGCATCGTCCCACAACCGCCAGTACCGCTCTTGGCTCGCCCTTAAAGCCTCCTCCGCTCGCCTGCGTTCAGTAATGTCGCGGGCGATGGTTTGGAATCCCATGAGGCTGCCATGAGCATCGAAAAGGTTCGTGAAAACATTCTCAGTGAAAACAGTGTGTCCATCCTTGTGAATCCAGGCCCATTCAAGCAAGCGCTCTGGGAAAATGCCTCTGCTGCGGTATTCTTTCCAGAATGCATCAAATTGCTGGTGATGATAGGGGTGTACAATCCTTAAGAACAGGTTAGGATCTGAGATAAGCTCTCTTGGCTCATAGCCTAGAATCGCTTGGCATGCCGGACTCGCAAAGGTTACGTTGCCGTCCAAGCCGACTTGGAATATTGCATCTTTTGACAGTCGAACAAGCCTGCGATACCGCTCTTCACTTTCTCGCAGGTCTCGACTTGCTGTCTCCTGGAAAAAGGCGTAGAAAACAAACGCCCACCACATTGGCACCAGGGCTCCAACAAAGTCTTCTATGGTATCAAAGGCCTTGGTTATCCCAGACCACTCCAAAAACAGACAGAAATTATAAAAGAGAATGAAAACGAGAAGCCCTGTGAGTAACAATTTTATATCACGCTGCAAAGCACGCTTCCAACCTTTCAAAAGGAGAATCAACGCCGCGAGAGATCCCAGGAAAGAGATAGAATCAAAAACTACTACTGGGTGCATCACCTGGCCTCCTTTCTGCTCCCAAATACCTTCCAACACCAGGCAGCCACCAAAAATGAGCCTATGGTATAACATATATGCTCCAAGTAGTTGAGAAGCACCCCCCAAAAGAAACTCTCCATGACCGTCAGAACCCAGCCTGCCAAGAGCACGAGGAATCCCAGGACAAGTATTTTTGATGATGGAAAGCGTTTCAGTTGTGATCGCTTTCCCAAAATGAATATCAAGACGCCCAGCCCTAGAATAAGCATAACAATCTCATTTTGTTGTATCATTTCAGTTCCTCCTGGTGATTATAACACCCCTTCTTTTTTAATTTCTCAACGCAGAAGGTCTTAAAGTTTATGTCGGGGCAGCACAACGTCAGGCCGCTACCTGTGCCTGATAGCCTCAACTTCCAGAGTTTGATACGAAGCTTCGTTACGATGAATATCTCTTTTTATAAATCTCTCTCAAAGCAGTGTAATCTATTTTCCCAATAGTGGCTCGAGGCAATCGATTCAGGGAAATTATTTTTTTTGGTATTTTTATCCTGGGCAGTCTTGTTTTTAGATATGCGGTAATGTCTTGTTCATTGAATTCAACTGTCTCCACTGGTTCAACAAATAGCACAGGCCTTTTTCCCCACTCTGTGTCATCAACCGCTAAAACTGCACAGGCCTTAATGTTGGGATAGGATGCCCCCTCACCCTCAATTTCTCCGGGATAGATATTCTCTCCCCCTGAGACAAACATGGCATCCGCTCTGCCCGTCACAGTGAGATATCCATCTGAATCGAAAAACCCTTTGTCCCCAGTAATAAACCATTGACCATCATGCCATCCTGCCCGTATATCACGGTTGAGATAGCCTTTAAAAAGGACCTTTCCTTTAACGATAATCTCGCCTTCTACGTGTGGAGGAAGGTCTTCCCCTTTGGAATCGACTATCCGAACCTTAACATACTTTAATGGTTTTCCGGAAGTGGATAATATCTTTGCCGGATCACCGGGAGACATGCAGGTAATTTGTGAAGCTGACTCCGTCATACCATACGTGGTAAACACCGGCAATCCGAATTGTCTGATTTTTTCCAACAATATCTTGGGTGCCTCAGACCCGCCCAGCAGAATCACCTTGACGGTGTCCGGTATGGGCTTATCACACCTTGATTCAATCAAACGTTGCAGCATGGTTGGAACCAGAGAAAGGTGGCTGATTTTGGACACATCTATCAAACTGTTTACTTCCTTACAGTCAAAACCATGACTCACATAAACCGATGCGCCGGCTTGTGCGCACCGATGCAGAATCGACAACCCGCCCACATGGTACAATGGCAGGGACAAGACCCAGCAGTCACCGGCTGCCAGTTCAAGATTCAAATTCGATGCGAGCGCACTGTAATAATAATTGCCATTGGTCAAAACAACTCCTTTTGGAGTCCCTTTGCTGCCTGAGGTAAAAATCAAGCTGGCTTCCATGTCCAGAAAAATACTTTCGGAGATGAATCGTTCGACCTTTTCTACTTTCCCCTTCCCTGATGTTTCGGGACCATCCTCAAAAACGTAGACAGGCAATCCCAATAATTTTGCCTTGTCATGGTGATTCTTGTCAGAGAGAATCATTCGGCAACGGGATAATGCCGACTGTGCCTTCCAGTCTTTTTCCGTTAAACGCAGATTCAATGGAACCACAGAAGCCCCTATCCTGCTTATGGCAAATACTCCTAAAGCATATTCGATTGAATTTTGTGAAAGCACTCCTATTCTATCGCCGTTTTTTGTGCCCAGCATTATCAGCCACCGGGCTATATTGCGGATCCGAATTTCGGCTTCTTGAAAACTGATCCTGTGTCGTGAATCATAAAAGGCGATGCGGTGTGGGCATCGTTTGCTGTTGGTGTAAAAGGGGCAGGTGATACTTTTCATAGTTGCTATATCTCTAATAGAAAAAAGGAGTAGTGGAGTGTTGGAGTATTGTACTAAAGAAAAGACACGAAACTCAATTCTTGAATTGAGCGGAGCGATGATTCTTATTTCTTCGCATATGGCATTACTCCATTACTCCATTACTCCAGCGCTCCGTGAACGGTTACGGGAGGGATGAGCGAATCCTTCAGCGTGACGCCCAGCCCAGGTCCTTTCGGCACGTTCATGTGCCCACGGACTATCGGAAGGTTTTCATTGATGATGCTATCCTGGAACAAATCGAGTGTATCCAGCCCACACGCAAGAATATGATCACGCAGTATGGCCGCCACGTGAAGACAGGCCGTAACTCCAACACCGGATTCCAATGTGGATGTAATCACAGTTTTGAGGCCGTGTGCTGCTGATATTTCACACAGTCTGATCGATTTGCTGATGCCGCCCAATACCATGGGTTTCAACACAATCACGTCGCACGCTTTACTGTTCAGAAGGTCATAAAATCTTTCGGCTTCTGCCACTGTTTCGTCCAGGGCAATCCGCAGTCCGGTTTTCTCCCGCAATGCCATAAGACCCTGCGTTGACGGCTCTTTCAACGGCTCTTCAACATATTCAATCCCAAATTCCTTTGTTTGATTAAGCAGACTCACGGCATCTTCAAAATCAAAGCCTCTGTTGAGGTCCAGCCGAATCATTACATCATCTGCTACGCTGTTTCGCACCGCCTTAATCTTTTCGAGAGCGGGTTTTATGCCTCCGGCATCTATTTTAATCTTATAGGAACAAAAATCCTTGGCTGTTTTTGCGACCAACTCCCTTTGAATATATTCTGGCGATCCCGAGAGAATTGCATTCACCGCAACATCCCTTGTGGCATTACCGCAAAACCAATTGGAAAGCGAAAGGTCTCTTTTCTTGCCTGCAAGATCCCCAAGGAGCATTTCAAAGCCAAACAATACTGATGGCGGCGCGCTCAATTTATTCTCCAAATCCCGGATGATTTTCGCAAGGGCTTCCGGATCCGCTGGTACCTCCACATTGACCAGATAATCGGCCGCATACTGCGCACTTCGTCTTGCTTGTTGAAGGCTTTCACTGCTAAAAGCATCTAAGGGGGATATCTCCCCGATTCCGGAAAATCCATCATCTGTCTTGGCTGAGATCACGATCCCTTTTCGACTATTGAATATGCCGCGGGCAGTAATTAGGGGGGTCTTGAAAGGAAGTTCAAAATCAATGAAGAAAAACCGGCAGATTTTCATAACAACCAGCCGAGTGAAAACAGGAAGCCGAATACCGCCATAAGCCGTGCCGTACCTGCCAATGCATCATTTAGTGCATGGCCATCAGCAACCGTAAATACCTTTCTTATGACGGGAACGGCAGGCAAAATATACAGTGCAGCCAACATCGCCCAACCATGCCGCCCTTCTATGAAATAGATGATCATCGGCAGCAACATAGCGCCGCAAATCATTGCCAGATATTCCGCTTTGGCAAAGTTTGCACCAAACTGTACTGCCAGGGTGTTTTTCCCGCTCTTTCTATCGCTTTCCATGTCCCGAAGATTGTTCACAATCAAGATCGCCGTGGCAATCATCCCGGGGGCAAAACCAGCCAGCAATACAGTTCTGGTAATATGCCCGGCCATAATGTAATATGTTCCCCCCACCGCCACAGGACCGAAAAATATCAGTACGAATATATCCCCCAGGCCCGTATAGCCCAATGGAAACGGACCGCCGGTATAAAGTACAGCAAACAAGATCGATAATAGCCCAATAATCAAAATCGGCCATCCTGCTCGCCAGACCAGATACATACCCACCAGAAACGATAGGGCCAATACCGTTATCGTTGCAACTTTCATTTGATACGGTGTCACGAGTCGAGCCTGAGTAACCCGCATCGGCCCCTTCCGCGAGTTATTATCTGTCCCTTTTTGGAAGTCAAAAAGATCATTGGCAAAATTTGTTCCGACCTGAATCAGCACTGCACATGCCAGCGTAGCAAGAAAAGATATCAGGTGAAATTTCCCGGCCTCAAATGCCATAACTGTGCCGACGATTACCGGGATAATACCTGCCCACAGCGTTTTTGGTCTGGCGGCCAACAACCAGACTTGCCAT
>JAUWMM010000108.1 GCA_030613145.1 Desulfobacterales bacterium
TCGTGGATGGGCACTAATTATACACCGAATCTCAATTGGCCCCGTCAGGCCACCAATTTCCGTTTGACTGATGTTTGTTATCTGTTCTAAGGTCTGCACTGATTATTGCCGTACAAAGGAAGCTTATCATGAAAACGTTTAAAAATAAAGTCCTTGAGGCCACTGACTTTGTTCGTGCCAAGATCACAGACCGGCCGCTTATAGGGTTGCTGATTGGAACCGGCCTCGGTGACACGGCGGATGGCATAGACAAGGCCATATCACTTGACTACAAAGACATACCCCACTTCCCGATCTCTACGGTCCCAACCCACCACGGAAGGTTGTTGTCTGGTAAAATGGCCGGCAAGGCGGTCATGGCAATGCAGGGGCGGTTCCACTATTATGAAGGATACAGCATGCAAGCAATTACCCTCCCTATAAGGGTAATGCAGCTGCTGGGAGTCAAAACCCTTATATTGTCGAACGCAGCAGGCGGGATTAATCCCCTGTTTGATGTAGGTGACATCATGATCATAACCGACCACGTCAATCTTATGGGCAACAATCCACTTATCGGGCCGAATATGGATGAGTGGGGACCGAGGTTTCCTGACATGTCTCAGGTATATAACCGGAAGCTGACGGCCCTTGCCGAAGAGGCTGCCCTCGAAAACAATATCCGGGTTCAGAAAGGTGTTTATGCGGGGCTTCCAGGCCCGTCTCTTGAGACCGGTGCTGAAATTCGGTTTCTTAAAACCATTGGGGTGGATGCCGTTGGACTCTCCACAATCCCCGAAGTGATAGCAGCGGTCCACGGGGGAATGGTCATCCTTGGGTTTTCTGTGATTACCAATATGAATCTTCCGGATCGTGTAAAGCCTGCTCGGGTGGAAGAAATTATTGCTGTAGCTGAGCGTACGGCACCCCGTCTTCAGGCAATTATGACACGCGTCGCAGAAAAATTACCGGTATAGACAGATTTCCGATTTCGGAATGCGGAGTGCGGATTTAGAAGAAGTCGAAACGGGCATCCAGTATCCAGCAACCAAATATCATTAACTCAAGAGTCCAATCTCCTGAACCGTGAACCCTGAACTTGGAACCGATCACTTTAGATTTGAATGTCAAAATTACAAACAACGAGCAACCATGGAATCAATTGACATATTGATTATAAACGGCTCGGTTCTGACCATGGACCCCCAGGACACCCTGATCAAAAACGGGGCTGTGGCTGTGTCTGCGGATCGAATTGTGGAGGTAGGGACAGAAGATGCCTTGAGCGCCTCGTACAAGGCCGCAAAAATCATTGATGCCCGGGGCGGGATCATCATGCCGGGCCTGGTGAACACCCACACACATGCGGCCATGACCTGTTTTCGCGGGCTGGCCGACGACCTGCCCCTAATGACATGGCTTCATGACTATATCTTTCCTGCCGAGGCCAAACTCACCTTTGATATTGTCTATCAAGGTACTCTCCTTGCCTGTTCAGAAATGATCCTTTCAGGCACGACCACTTTCTGCGACATGTATCTCTTTGAAGAGGCTGTGGCCCAAGCTGTCAAAGAGGCCGGGATGCGTGCTGTTGTAGGCGAGGTGATCTATGATTTTCCATCCCCGAATTACGGCCCCGTGGAAGATGGCTTGAAGTACACAGAGGCCCTGATTGAAAAGTGGCGGGATGATCCTCTAATTACCATAGCGGTTGAACCCCATTCTGCCTATGTGTGCTCCCCGGATTTGCTGCAAAAGGCCCGGGCCATTGCCGATAGAAACGGTGTGCCAATAGTCATCCACCTATCGGAAACAGAGCGTGAGGTGGTGCAGATCAGAGAAAAATATGGACGGACCCCTGTGGCCCATTTGGCAGAAATAGGATTTCTGTGCCCAAACCTGATTGCCGACCACTGCGTTGCCCTGACCGCAGAGGATACAGCGCTCCTGAAAGACTTTGACGTAAAAATAGCACATAACCCGGAAAGCAACATGAAACTTGCCTCAGGCGTAGCTCCGATCCCTGAACTCCTTAAGCAAGGCATCACAGTGGGTATCGGGACTGACGGTTGTGCCAGCAACAACAATCTGGACCTGTTTCAGGAGATGGACACCGCAGCCAAGCTCCATAAGGTGCATACCCTTGATCCCACAGTCATGGACGCCCGGACAGTGGTAAGCATGGCGACCATAGATGGGGCTCGGGTATTGGGAATGGGCGACATAATTGGTTCACTGGAAGCGGGCAAGAAGGCTGATATCATCATTATCGATATCAGAAGTCCGCACCTGATGCCGATGTATAATATCTACTCACATCTCGTCTATGCAGTGACCGGCAGTGATGTGGTCACATCTGTTGTGAACGGCCGGGTGTTGATGGAGGACCGGGTCTTGACGACACTCGACGTGGATGAAGTGATGGCGGCTGTAAATCGGATTGCACAAGATATTGTTATGCAGACCAAGTCGTGACGGGCTACGCGTAATCTCCAAGATAGGTAACGGAGGGGGGCTTTTTGTCTCTCACAGAGAGCACAGAGCCTCAGAGTTTTTAGGCTGAATTGCTGAGAGGGCAATTCAGCCTAACCTGCCATCCGGTTGACGCGGGAAATTGTTATTGCAAAAAATTGTCTATCTGATTCATTTCAATAACCCATTGCTCAAAGATAGCAAGTCTATGATGAATAATCCGCCGGCGGCGGACTGAGCTCTTGGCCTGATTTTTCTTACCCAAAAAATCAGGCCGAAAAAACGAACTCTGTGGTCTCTGCGGGCTCAAGCGACCCTGAGCCTGGTCGATGGGGAGCGGGCGAGAGCATACTATGCAAAAAGACACACCTTACGATATTGTAGTTCATAACGGCACGGTCCTGACGGTTAATGCGGCATTTGAAATTCTCAAAAGCGGCATAGTGTGTATAGCAGGTGGCACCCTGAAGCGTGTTGAGGAAAGGACGGCCGATGAGCCGCTCCCCGCTGCCCGCCATGTGATAGACGCCCAAGGGGGCATCATCATGCCTGGATTGGTAAACACCCATACCCATGCGGCCATGACTCTGTTTCGGGGCATGGCCGATGATCTCCCTCTCTTAACCTGGTTGAACGACTACATATTCAAGGCTGAAGCACAGTGGTTGAATCCTGAAAGCGTGTTTACAGGCACCTTGCTTTCCTGTGCGGAGATGCTTTTGTCCGGCACAACTACATTCTGTGACGGCTATTTTTTTGAGGATGCAGTGGCACACGCTGTTCAGGAGTCGGGAATGCGGGCCATCCTTGCACAGGGGATTGTGGACTTTCCCGCCCCAGGGGTTGCTGATCCCAAGAAAAACGTAGCGGAAGCTGCACAATTCATCGAAACATGGCAAGGAAAAAACTCCCTGATGACTCCTGGCCTCTTCTGTCATTCCCCGTACACCTGCTCTGAGGAAACACTCAAGGAGGCCCGTAAAGTGGCTGACGAGGCTCACTCCCTTTTTCAAATCCATGTGGCCGAGACGCAAAGCGAGGTAAAGGAGATTGAACAAAGGCATGGGACGAGCCCTGTTCAATACCTTGACCGGATTGGCGTATTAAATGCCAGGACCCTCGTGGTTCATGCAATCTGGGTAAATGAAGCAGACATTGCGTGTATGGCCAAGCGTGGCATGGGGGTGTCGGTCGCAACGGAAAGTGAAATGAAGCTTGCCTCGGGCGTGGCCCCAATCCCCGAATTTCTGAAAAGGGGCATTGCCGTGGGGATCGGCACCGATGGTGCTGCCAGCAACAACAACCTGGACATGTTTCAGGAGATGGACACCGCGGCCAAGCTCCACAAGGTGAAGAGACTTGATCCCACGGTCCTGGATGCCAGGCAAGTCTTGGCCCTGGCGACCAAAAGCGGTGCAGAGGCTATCGGCTTAGGGGAACAGATCGGGTCGCTTGAAAAGGGCAAGAAGGCCGATTTGATTATTATAGACACCCACAAACCCCATCTGACCCCCCTTTATGACCCAGTCTCTCACCTTGTATACTCGGCAGGTGGGAGTGATGTAAGGGACGTGATCATTGAAGGCCGGTTGGTTGTCCGGGACAGAGCCCTTCTTACCATAAATGTTGAAGCCGTCATGGAGGCTGTCGAGCGCCTGGCCCGCCGGATCGTCATCTAGACTGAAACTAAGGCTGCATTCAGCGCCTCCTCGGCTGTGGACACATATTGCACCCCTTCCATGTTGGGCCAGGTGGAAAGACCAACAACCGGTTTTTTCAGTTTAAGGGCGATACTTATTTCAGACAGGGTACCGTATCCACCCGAGACCGCTATAAGCAAATCTGAGCTTCGTACAATCAGCACATTTCGGGCATGGCCCAGATCGGTCACTATGGGAATGGTGACATACTGGTTGGCGTGGGCTCTGTCAGGGCCAGGAAGGATACCCACTGTCCGGCCCCCTGCCTCATAAGCCCCGCGGCAAGCACCTTCCATCACACCGCCCAGCCCGCCACATATCAGGATCGCACCCATCTTGGCTATACCGACCCCGACCTCACGTGCAAGTTCGTAAATTTCGTTGTTGCAGCTACCTGCCCCGATTACGCCGATCACCTTCATGGCCATATTACCTCCAATAATTCATTGTTTTTCAGTTTCTATAACTGCTTGAAATAATAGCGCTTTGTTGTGCGTATTGCAAACCCAAACTCTCTTCTTTCCCCTTTTTGCTTTTTCTTTGGTTGTCTGTTACACCATTTGGCATGGAAAAACATGATCCTCATATACTTTTAATCAACCCTTGGATACATGATTTTGCGGCCTATGATTTCTGGGCCAAGCCGATCGGGGTCCTCGCTATCGCCAGTATCCTCAGGATGCACGGGTATCAGGTTAGCTACATCGACTGTTTGGATCGGTTTCATCCCGAGCTGTCACACACCGGAAAAACCGGCCGGTTCGGCAAGGGGCACTATCTGAAAAGTCGGATACAAAAACCCGAAAAGCTATACGATGTGCCCAGGAATTATTCCAGATACGGTATACCTGCAAGCTTGGTGCGCAAGGCTATCAAAGAGAGACCCCGACCGGAAGTAGTGCTTGTGACCTCCCTTATGACTTACTGGTATCCGGGTGTCATCGCCCTCATTGAAATCGTTCGGGAGACGTTGCCCGAGGTGCCTGTGGTGCTGGGAGGAATCTATGCTACCCTCTGCTACGACCATGCAGTCAATAATGCTGGTGCAGATTTCGTCCAGTGCGGAGAGAGCGAAGCCGCTGTGATTGAATTGGTTGGCCGCCTCACGGGTTTTGCTGCTGAACAGCGGGCTTTTGCTGATGATCCGGATACGTATCCCTATCCGGCCTTTGATCTGCAGTCAAATATTACCTATGTCCCCATCCTTACCGGTCGGGGTTGTCCTTTCCGTTGTGCTTATTGTGCATCCAGTTTTCTAAATCCTACGCTCAGGCGCAGGTCACCCCGGCATGTGGTAGAAGAAATAGCCTACTGGCACAAGAAATACTCTGTGCAGGATTTTGCCTTTTATGACGACGCCCTGCTAATAGATGCAAACCGTCACATAATTCCGATCCTTGAAGGAGTCCTTGCCCGGGGCCTTGACGTGCGATTCCATACACCGAATGCGCTTCACATAAGGCCGTTATCAAGAGATATGGCACGATTGCTCTTTCGTGCAGGGTTTAAAACTATACGACTCGGGCTTGAAACGGCTTCCTTTAATGATCGCAAGGCTATGGACAGTAAGGTAGGGCCGGGGGAATTTCAACAGGCGGTCGATCACCTGAAAGGAGCAGACTTCAAAGGCGAAGCCATAGGTGCGTATCTACTTCATGGTTTGCCGGGTCAAGACCTTGCCGAGCTTGAGACCTCCATTAAGATGGTGAAATCCTGCGGCGTGAGACCGATACTGACCCAGTACTCACCCATTCCCCACACCGCCCTTTGGCCTGAGGCGGTCAAGTCCTCGCGCTACGACCTGGACTCTGATCCGATCTTTCACAACAACTCAATCTTTCCCTGTCAGAAAGAGCCATTTTCCTGGAAAAAGGTTGGATACTTTATGCGGTTGACCCGGGGATAGCACCTTGGCTTTGAAATGAATTGACAAGGCATTACAAAATTAGATTAAGCGCAACACTTTACATGTCTGAAAAAGGCCCGTTTTGTGAACGACATTGAGCGATTTTGGAAAAAGATTCATGAAGAGCGGAGCGTCAAAATCGCAAACTGTTTGAGGGCGTTAGCCCGAGTTTTTGCGATTTAGTGGAACGATTCATGAATCCCAAAATGGCTCACAGGAGTGAGCAAAATCTGGCCTTTTTCAAAAAGCTAAACCCTTACGATTAAGCCACAATGATCTCGTCAAGAGATCGCTTCTGTACGTGGTGAACATCCTGGCTGTCGCGCCATTACTTAATGTCTCCTTCAGGCCCCACGGTTTCGATCACGACTGTTTCTTTTGGT
>JAUWMM010000202.1 GCA_030613145.1 Desulfobacterales bacterium
ATATGCCGTAGTCGGAAGGCGCATGGTGCATAGAGGATAGCTCGTCCGTAGTTTCGCTCTGCGCTTTGCCCTATGCGCCGTGCGGTGTCCGGTTGGAGCCTGTACGTCTATGGTTTGCATATCTGGTTGGAGGAGGTTTAAGAGATGGATCTTGGATATACAGAGGAAGAGCAGGAATTTAGGGAAAGACTGAGTAAGTTCTTAGACAAAGAACTGACAGAGGAGATTGCCAGGCAGAACTGGGAAGACCTGGGGGTTGGGGCCGAGGCCCGCGAATTCAGCCGTAAGTTGGTTGCTTACGGATTCTTAGGTATGAGCTGGCCAAAGGAATACGGGGGGCAGGGCCTTGCACCGACCTACGATTTTATTCTCTTGGACGAATTGGGAAAAAGATGGGGGGCCCATGTGCCGCTTGATGTGGGTTATACCATGGTGGGGCCTACGATCCTGCGGCGCGGCGGCGAGGCCCTTAAAAAGGAGTTTCTACCGAGGATCATCAACGGCGAAATAGAATTCTGTCTCGGTTATACGGAACCGAACGCAGGGTCAGACCTGGCGTCCATGAACATGAGGGCCGTTGATGCAGGCGACCATTTTGTGATCAACGGTCAGAAAACATTCAATACCGAATGCCATTACTCGGAATACCACTGGCTGGCGGTGAGGACAGACGCAGACCCCGATATCCCGAAATACAAGGGGATCAGTCTCTTTGTAGTGGATATGGACAGTCCGGGCATCACCATTCGACCCCTCTGGACCATGTCCGGCGAAAGGACTAATGAGGTTTATTATGACGACGTAAAGGTCCCTAAAAGCCGGCTGGTGGGGGAAAAGAACAAAGGGTTCTATTATATGATGGAAGCCTTGGGATCTGAGCGGAATCAGGTGTTTGTCCCCGGGAGACTGATGCCGATCCTTGAAGATCTTATCAAATACGTCAAGGAGACAGAGGTTCACGGAAAACCGTTGTCGCAGGACCCGCTGATCCGCGACAGACTGGCCCAGGCAGCCATCGAGCTGGAAGTGGCAGCCGTGCTGGCAGATCATTCCAGGTGGCTTGAGAGCAATGAGCTGCCAATGCCCTATCAGCCTGAAATAACCAAGGTTTTCACCTCCGAGCTGGAACAGCGGCTGGTCAACACAGGCATGGAGATTTTAGGCCTTTACAGCCAATTGACAGAAGATTCCAAATGGGCGCCTTTGAGAGGAAGGATCTCGTGGTATTTCCTTCACTCATTCATGACCACCATCGGCGCAGGCACAAGCGAGGTGGGAAGAAGCGTGATTGCACAGCGGGGACTGGGCCTGCCCAGGTCCTATTAACAACAAATTTCATCTTCGGCCAAGGAGAGGTGTTAACCAATGGATTTTCACTTTACGGAAGAGCAAAAGATCCTGCAGAAGACGGCTCGGGATTTCCTTCAGTCAGAATGCCCCAGTTCATTTGTTCTTGAAATGGAAGAGGATGAAAAGGGCTACACGCCGGATCTGTGGAACAAAATGGCGGAATTAGGGTGGATGGCCCTCATCATCCCTGAGGAATATGAGGGGGTGGGGGGGAATCTGCTGGACCTGGTGGTGATGCTGGAAGAGATGGGCCGCTTCTGTCTACCAGGGCCGTTTTTCTCCACGGTGCTCGGCTGTCTGAGCATAATGGCTGCCGGGAACGAGGAACAGTTAAAGAACTTCCTGCCAAAGTTAGGGACAGGGGAGTTGATTCTGACCATGGCCCTTGCCGAGCCCGGAAACCGGAAATATGATCCTTTTCTGGTTGCGGTTGAGGCTGAGGCTAAAAAAAATGATTTTGTCATCAACGGCACCAAGCTCTTTGTGCCTGATGCACATGTGGCCGACTATCTGGTGTGTGCCGCACGGACCTCCGGCCGTCCGGGCGCCAAGGAGGGGATCACCCTTTTCATGGTGGATTCAAAAACGCCCGGCATCCGTCTCACGCCCATGAAGACCTTAGCCGGCGACAAGCAGTTTGAAGTGGATTTTCAAGAGGTTGCGGTACCAGGGGATCATCTCTTAGGTCCGTTGAACCGGGGTGGGATGATCCTGGAGCAGATGCTCCAGAAGGGGGCCGTCTGTAAATGCGCCGAGATGTTAGGCGGCGCCCAGAAGGTACTGGAAATGGCCACCGATTATGCAAAGGAAAGAGAGCAGTTTGGAAAGCCCATAGGAAGTTTTCAGGCCGTTCAACACCACTGTTCCAACATGCTCATGGATATCGAGGGTAGCAGATATATTACTTACAAGGTGGCGTGGATGTTAGAACAGGACATTTCCTGTGCCAAGCAGGTTTCTGCAGCCAAGGCCTGGACGTCGGAGGCCTACAAAAGGGTCGTGGGACTGGGCCATCAGATTATGGGAGCCACCGGTTACATCATTGAACACTATATGCCGCTCTACTCCAGAAGGGCCAAGATCGCTGAACTCGCCCTGGGAGATGCCGGTTTTCATCGTGAGTTGGTCGCCAGGGAATTGGGGCTTTAGCAACGGGGGGGCTGATTTTGTAGCTTAGGATTAGGAGAGTGGAGCATGGATTTAAACAAATTAGACAAATATGATGAAAAATCCGAGTTCGTGGAGGATTTACGAAAAAGAACCTTTGATACTGAGATGAAATGTCACGGATGCGCCCAGGTGATTGTTCAGACCTTTCTGGATGTTTTTGAGGAGAATAACACCCCTGTGTCTATGGCCTCCAGCCCCTTTGCCGCGGGATTGGCCCTGACAGGGAATAATTGCGGCGCTCTGATAGGAGGGCTTATGGTTTTGGGTCTGGTATTTGGCCGGAAAGATGTTAATGACGGCATGGAGGGGATTCTTGCCGGGATCCGTCCCATGAGAAAGTTAGTGAAGTATTTTCAAGAGACCTACCAGAGCCCCAATTGCCGGGATATCACAGGGACAGATCTGGCAGACCCGGAAAAGGCAACCGCATACTTCGAAGCGGGTGGCCTTGAAAAATGCGCCAACATGCTGGCGGACGTGGCCGGATTTGCGGGTGACATCATTTATGAGGAAATGGAAAAGAGACTTCAGGAATCGTAAGAGGGCCGACTTCCAATCCCTGAGTGTATGAGGAGGGTGATGATGGATATTCTAAACACAAAAAACGCAACGATGCTCGGACGGAACATGAATGCGAGGAAGCTGTTGGAGCGGAAGGTCCGTCAGCACGGCGACAAGCCATTTATTATTTTTGTTGATAAGGACCTGAATGAAGAGATCCTGACATACAGGCAGTTTGATGAGGCCGTTAACAGGCTTGCCAACTGGCTTCTTGAAAAGGGGATCCGCAAGGGAGACTTTGTGCTGGTCCACCTCCCGAACTCCACCGGATTTGTTGTAGCAGTTCACGCCTGCACAAAGATCGGGGCAGTCATGATCCCTTCAATCATCTTTGACGTTGCCGAGGATCTTGAATATAAGCTCAATTTTTCAGAAGCGAAGATGGTTATTACAGACGGTTACTATTATCCGATTTTTGAAGGCATCCGCGCCAAATGTCCCTCTGTCAAGGATATTGTCATCTATCGATCGGAAGCGGAGATCCCGGGAACCCACTCGTGGGACCAAATCCTCGCAGATTCCTCACCAGAGCTGGATCCTGTTGAAATAGATCCTCTTGATACGGCTCAGATGCTTTTTACTTCCGGGACCACAGCCCGGCCCAAGGGGGTTATTTTAACCCATGCCAATTTTCTCTATATCGGCGAGGTCTGCGCCAAGAGTTTCGCAGTGAAACCCGATGATCGGTACCTGCTGGTGCTGCCCCTGTTCCATGTCAATGCCCAGTGTATTTCCTACTGGCCATGCCTGACCGCCGGAGCAAGTATAGTCATTTGTGAAACATTCAGCGCCAGCAGTTTTTCGTCCCTTGTCCGCAAATATGACTGCACCATATGTTCCATTGTTTCTGCAACGCTCCGGATGATCCTGGCACAGCCGGAGAACCCCCTTGACCGCGAAAACAATATGTGGCGGTGCCCCTATGCCATTGCCATTACGGACGAGGAGTGGGACGCATTTGAGAAACGATTCAACACGACCCTGATCGACCTGTACGGGCTGACCGAGACACTGGCGCCGTGTACCATCATGCCCATATGGGGAGAACATCGAAGGGGTTCTGTAGGGTGGCCAAATCCCGGTATGGAGGTAAAGATCGTTGATGACCGTCGGAATGAGGTACCGATCGGAGAAACCGGAGAGATTGCCATCAAGGGAGAACCGGGAATTTCTCTGTTTATGGAGTATTATAAGAATCCAGAGGCGACCTCACAGGACCTTGTGGAGGGCTGGTTTTATTCCGGGGATTACGGAAAGGTGGACGAAGACGGTTACGTCTATTTTATCGACCGGAAAAAGGATGTGATTCAACGGGCCGCCGAAAATATTTCCGCCCCCGAAGTGGAGCGGGTGCTGAACGACTACCCTGCCGTTGAGGAGTCATGCGTCATTGCAGTCCCGGATCCTGTCCGCTATGAAGCGGTGATGGCCATCGTTAAGTTCCACGAAGGCACAAGTGCAACAGAAGAAGAGCTGACGCAGTTTTGCAGGGCACGAATGGCCAAGTTCAAGGTTCCCCAGCACTATATTTTTCAGGAGGAAGAGTTCCCCAAGACTTCCATCGGAAAGCTCCGAAAGAATATTATTAGGGCTGAGGTATTGGAGGGTTGGGACCCATCTCAGCACAAAAAATAAGTGCCTTTTGTGCCACGCATATCA
>JAUWMM010000013.1 GCA_030613145.1 Desulfobacterales bacterium
GCCACCTCCTCTCCTACCTGCTCGGCTGCCAGCTTAGCAGCTGGCTTGGTGGCCTGCTCGGCAACCGGCTCGACTACTGCCTCTTTGGCTGCCGGCTCGTCTACGTCCACGGCTTTAGGGAGGCAGCCTGTAAGGGGGAGGCAAATTGCAATAAACATGCTCAGGACAACAAAAAAGAAAAATTTCTGCTTCATAGTGATACCCTCCTTTATGCCTAATTTCATTCTATATAGGCACATTTCTATTCTATTTGCAAGCAACTCCGACCTATTTGAGCCTGAGGGGTACATTTTTTTGTTGTAATTAAATAGAACTTCTCATATTCTTTAAATTGTTAAATCATAAGAATTAAGCTTTTTGAAAAGTGTTACGTTAAATCTTATTTTAATAATATCAGGTGATTTGCATAAAGTCGCCGTTTGGAATCCCATTTCCGATGTCAAAAGTATTTCGCCCCAGTAATCGCGAATCAAAAATCCTGTCCAGAATTGAAACTTCCAAGGAACGGGAACGCAAGTTCGCTATCGAACAAACTAAAAATGTCTTGGAGCCCCTAAGCAATGCCCTGGCTATGAAGCTCATTGAGGAAAAATTGATACAAACGAACAGTAAGGGGGATATCCAGAAACAGTTTGAGGCCTCAATCGAAAAATTGACCCGCTCAGATGAATTTGAGATTGATTACCAAATTGCACCTCTCAGGAACCTTGTGCCACGACCGAATATTGTAAGTCTCTATCTAACGGCATTCGTAATAGAGCAACTGGTCAATCATAGAAGTGTTGAAGACATTTATGGTTCTGATGAAGAAATCTATAACTGCATAAATCGCCAAGTTGCCAAATTCACCCTCCAATGAGGCCCTCCTTTCATCCCAGGCTGATTAACGGCCCCTTTGAGGATCCGGCCCTCTTCATACCATTTTTCTTTGAAAAGCGTGCCCTCCTGTTTGACATGGGAGACCTGCACCGCTTAGCCCCGAAAGACATCTTGAAACTTACCCATGCTTTCGTAACCCATACCCACATGGACCATTTTGCAGGTTTTGATACCATCCTGCGTACATTCCTGGGACGACAAAAGACCCTCCACGTCTTTGGCCCACCCAACTTTCTTCAAAACATTGAGGGAAAGCTGGCAAGCTACACCTGGAATCTGGTTGAAAATTACAGACATGGTTTTTCCCTGAAGGCTACTGAGGTACATCCAACGTTTACCATGAGCAAAGTATATGATTGTAAAGATGGGTTTAGGTCAAACCAGGCAAAAGAAGAAGCCCCTTTTAATGGTATTCTTCTCACAGAACCCTCCTTTTCAGTTCATGCCACTCACCTGGATCATAAGATCCCCTGCCTGGGCTTCAACCTCAAGGAACGGTTTCATGTCAATATAATGAAGGACAGCCTGAAACGGCTCAAGATACCGGTGGGCCAATGGCTGAGACGGTTCAAGGGGGCACTATATGAGGAGCATGACCCCGAAGAAGATTTTCAGGTAGCCTGGAAAGTGGCAGGTGAAGAACGCCAACTTACGTTTCGGCTGGGCGACCTTACAAATCAAATCGCCCGTATTTCACCGGGACAGAAAATTACCTACATCGTTGATGTTCTCTTTAGCCCTGAAAACGCCGAAAGGATTATTGGTTTTGCCAGCAACGCCGACCACCTCTTCATCGAGGCTGCATTTCTTGACACAGAGGCGGAAATCGCGCGCAACAAATATCACCTGACCGCAAAACAAGCAGCCACCCTTGCAAGAAAAGCGGGTGCCAAGCAATATACGCTGTTCCATTTCTCACCCCGATACGCCTACACCGCACACCTATTCCAAGAAGAAGCAGATCGAGCCTTTCCTGGGGGGATATCCGGTTTTCCATAAGGGCTTGTGCAATAACAAATTGGCAGAATTGGCACTAGCCTTAATGTACATCCAATGACCTGGAAGCGCTTTTGATAAACTTTGAAATGGTCCGCGTAAGGGCCGCTTCCGGATGAACCCGCATAAAGCGGCTCAGGTTCACAATGGTGAAAAGGAAGTCTCCAAGCTGTTCGGCCAATTTTTCCGAGTTTGCCATCTTCAGGGCAATTTTTAACTCAGCCAATTCTTCATCCAAGTTCTCGAAAATACTATCAACGTCTTGGCGATCAAAGCCGAGTTTGGCAGCACGCTCGCTGATGCGATAGGCTCGCATCAAGGCGGGCAGTTGTTGTGGAACCGAATCAAAAAAGGAGTTTGGGTCTGCGTTCTTATCCTTTGCTTCGGCAATTTTAATCTCATGCCATCTTTGTCTGACCTCGTCTGAGCCCGAGACCTGCGCCTGCCCAAAAACATGTGGATGACGCCTAATCATCTTTTCGGAAATTTTTTGCACTACATCCCTAATATTGAATTCCTCGGCCTCTTCAAAGATTCTTGCCAGAAACACGATGTGAAAAAGCAGGTCTCCCAATTCAGCACACAAATCCTCAGGGTTACCCGATTCAAGGGCATCAAGAACTTCATAAGCCTCTTCCAGCAAATATGTCTTGATTTGCTCTGGTGTCTGCTCACGATCCCAAGGGCAACCGTGGTCGCCACGCAGGGTCTCGACCAGGGCAATAAGACCATCAAAGCCAGCAGGCAACGAGTTTAGAGCTTTTTCCAAGTGTCCTTCAACGCTTTGATATTATCACCAAATTTTTTCTTCATTTCCTCGGGTACTACGCCGACCATCTTTTCGGAAATAGTGCTCAGATGGGGTGCGAGGAAAGAGTCCTTGATGACAGGGGATTTTTGGGGAAGAAAGGCCGTAAGGGAAACCAACAAAACCGATACAATAAGAACAGCCTTGACAAAACCAAATGTGCAGCCAAGGATGCGATCGGCCCAGCCCAGGGCTACTCCCTTAAGCAAATTCTTAAGGATAACACCAACAAATCCGACAGCAAGGAACATAAAGGTAAAAATAATGAGGAAACTAAAGATGTTGAGGTGGGATTTGTCATTAAAAAAGCCGGAAAGCCAGCCTCCCACGTCTGGATAAAAGGTGTAGGCAGCAAAAAACCCCACAAAAACGCCAACAATAGAGGCTATCTCCTTTACGAGTCCCCTGAAAATACCGCGAACAAGGCAAAATCCAACAATGATGCCGATTAAGATATCAAGAATATTCATCGATGTAACCGTTTTTGTTGAGCGATTTGTAAGTGTTTAGTATGTTGAGCCTGTAACAAACGGCCCCTTTCAAGTCAAGTCATTTTTCCATCGTATCAAGGAGCCGGGGGGGATTTTTATGTTTGCACAATGCAACTTTGACTGAGCCCTCCCATGTGGTTTTTCAGTTTGCAAGGGTGTGCAAACGTGTTATAAAAATTCTCTCACTATGAAGAAACAACCAGCTTCTCGCGAACCCGAAACAGCGGACCACCATGGCTTCAAGATTACATTTGACGATAATCTCGTGGCAAGGAGCCTGTTTGGTGAAAAAAATCGACATCTACGGCAGATCTCGGACTTATTGGACATACAAATCCACACCAGGGGTAATACTGTTACCGTCCATGGCGACGACATTACCACAAAGCTTGTCGAAAAACTCCTCACAGAAATTTACGGTCTCATTGAAGAAGGGTATCCGATTTACGAAAACGACATTGATTACGCCATCCGAATACTTAGCAGCAATGATCGCATCAAGCTCAGGGATATTTTCCTGGATACTGTCTACATCACTTCTCAGAAGAAACCGATTACACCCAAGGGCCTGGCACAGAAGGAATATATTGACGCAATGCGAAAGTTTGATATCGTCTTTGGCATTGGACCTGCGGGCACCGGCAAGACCTATCTGGCCATGGCCATGGCAGTTTCTTTGCTGACCAAAGGTATTGTCAATCGCATTATCCTAACCCGTCCGGCTGTGGAGGCTGGAGAGAGTCTGGGCTTTCTTCCCGGAGATCTTTATGAAAAAGTCAATCCCTATCTGAGGCCACTTTATGATGCCCTTCACGATATGATGCATTATGAGAAAGCTTCTCGTCTTATTGAGCAAGGTGCGATAGAAGTGGCTCCGCTGGCATTTATGAGGGGCCGAACGCTCAACGACTCTTTTGTAGTCTTGGATGAAGCCCAAAACACTACATCAGAACAGATGAAGATGTTTTTGACACGTCTTGGATTCAGTTCCAAGGCGGTTATCACCGGTGATATCACTCAGATCGACCTGCCTACCGCCAAGGTCTCAGGTCTTGTAGAGGCAAAAGAGATCTTGCAGGAAATTAAGGGCATACGCTTTGTTCTCTTTTCAAAAAAGGATGTGGTCAGACACCGATTAGTCCAAGATATTATCAAGGCTTATGAGGACCTCGAACAGAGGAAGTGATCTCCTTTGTGGGAAGAGCGCCAGGGTGACGGGGTTACACAAACCGGCCTAAGCGAAGATCAATGCCAAATGGATCAAGACATATGACGCACACTGAAACGATAAGAAAACAGAGTAAAACTTTTCTTGAGACGTTAAATGAACACGCCCATCTGCAATGGATAATGTTATTGGGGACAACCCTTCTCATTGCCGTTCTGCTCTTTCCGAGTCTCCTGATTACCATGCCCAGCTACCAGATTGGTGATGTTGCCGAGAAGGACATAAAGTCGCCTAAAGATTTTCTCATAGAGGACAAAGAAGCGACTCAGCGGAAGCGGGAGGAAACGGCTCGATCTATCCTGACTATCTACGATTTTGACGATACCCTGGCATCTAAACTGAAGGAGAGGATCACCGATGCTTTCAAGCATATGCGCACTTTGCCGGTAACGGCCAATCTTGGCGCAATTGACGAGGCCGCTGACGAGATTAAGGTCCGCAAGCCTGGGGAGGATATCCCGCTGACACAGACACTTTCACGTCATGATTTCTTCTGGAAAGAAAAACAGGCATTTGAAGATATACTCGGGGTCCAAGTCAACAATGGTGTATACAATATCTTAATAAAGGAAGATTTCTCTGAGTCCATTACACAAGAAATTGTTCGACTCCTGCGCATTGTTTTCCTAAATGGCATTGCAGGCAACAAACAACTCATACTTCAGCAACAGCTCAAGGGCATCATAGTTCAAACGCTCTCTTCTAAGAAAGAGGTCTATGTGAATGATCTCGAGAAGTTCTATAGCCTGAATATGGCAAAGAATGTCGTTGCAAACACCGGCAGTACTCTGTTGAAGAATTTTGACTATCCTCTTCGTAACGCTGTGATAGACTTGACTCAGCGTTTGATCCAACCCAACCTGACTCTCAACAAAGGCCAGACCGAAGAACGGAGGAACAGGGCGCTTTCTAACGTCAAAGCAGTATTGACCCAAATCAAGAAAGGAGAGATGCTTGTCCGGGAAGGACAAAAGATATCCCAACTGCATATGGTTAAGCTCCAGGCTCTCGAATCTGAAACGAGAAGAGAACACCTTGTTTCCAACAGCGTAGGATTTATACTCCTTGCCATTTCCTTCTTCGTTATTTCCTTTACGATCAATTTCAGGACAGACGGAAGTCTAACCTTAAAAAATAAAGACATTCTTCTTCTATGTATAATGCTGGTTGTCCTCTTTTTATTGAGTGAAGTATCCGTATATTTGGTGAAAGGGATCGCAAGGAACATTCCTTATTCCATAGAGGCCTCTTCGGCCTTTTACGCTATACCTGTGGCAGCAGGCGCTATGACTGTATGCCTGTTCATGGGTATGCAGGCGGCACTGCCTTTTGCCTTGGCGACAGCTTTTATTACTGCCTTTCTCTTTGAAAATGAGTTCGACATGTTCCTGTTTTTCCTTTTGAGCGGCATATTGGGCGCATACTGGGTACGTAGCTGTAAAGAGCGGGGCACTTTGATCAAAGCCGGCTTAAAAGTGGGTCTGGTCAATGTTGCGATTGTTACGGCACTTCATTTGTTCAGGGGGGGCGGATTTGAATTGAACCTCCTGTGGGGCTGGGTCTTCAGCATTCTTGGAGGTGTGAGTTCCGGCATTTTGGCCACCGGATTTGCGCCTGTAGTAGAAATGAGTTTTTCATACACCACAAATATTAAGCTGTTGGAGCTTGCCAATCTGGATTGCCCCATCATGCGAAAGCTCATGCTGGAAGCCCCTGGAACTTATCATCATTCTGTAATTGTAGGAAACCTGGTGGAGGCAGCGGCCACCACAATCGGGGCCAATCCCTTGTTGGCCAAGGTAAGCGGCTATTACCACGACATTGGCAAAATTAAGAAACCACTATATTTCATCGAAAACCAGGTAAAAAACGAAAACAGACATGACAAACTGGCGCCATCCATGTCTAGCCTGATCCTTATCGCTCATGTGAAAGATGGTGTGGAGATAGCCAGAAACTATAAGCTCGGGAAAGCAATTATCGATATTATTCAACAACATCATGGTACCAGCCTTATCACCTATTTTTACGAAAAGGCCAAGCAGCTAAAAGGCGAGGATGCCGTCAATATGGAGCATTTCAGGCACCCGGGTCCCAAGCCTCAAACCAAAGAGGCAGGCCTCGTTCTGCTGGCCGACGCAGTTGAGGCTGCGTCCAGGTCCCTTGAAAACCCAACGCCGGCACGACTCAAGGGACTTGTTCAAAAAATCATTAACAAAATATTCTTGGATGGGCAGCTTGATGAGTGTGAGCTTACCCTGAAAGATCTCCATGAAATTGCCAAGAGTTTCAACAAGATCCTAAACGGCATTCACCATCACCGGATCGAGTATCCTGAATACGTCGCAAGGATCAATGGTAAGGCCAGAAAGCAGAATGGAAATTCTGATAGAAGACAGGCAACATCGTTACAGGATCGGACACGAGGAAATAAGGAAAAAGGCAAAGACAATCTTAGACGCCTTGGAATGTCCTGACGGAGAGTTGTCCATCCTCATTTTAGACGATCTGGAAATAGCCAAGCTCAATAAAAAATACTTAGGTCGGTCCGGCCCGACAAATGTGATTGCATTTCCGATGCATGAGGGGCCATTCGGAAGAATTCAACCGGTCCTTTTAGGAGATGTGGTTATATCCCTCGATACAGCAGCCACCGAAGCACAAGATGCCGGAATATCTCTTGAGAGACGATTCGACCAGCTTTTGATTCACGGGATCTTGCACCTGTTTGGATTTGACCATGAGAAAACGTCGGAACAGGCCAAGGCCATGATGATCAAGGAGGAACAATTGCTGAAACTATTATACCCTAATTGAGCGATGCTCAATCAGGGGGTATTGGGTATTTGTTATTAGGTATTGGTTTTATTGTATTTAACATTACATTTTATATTTCTTGGTAGATAGAGATATAGGAATGAAAATTATTCCTTTAAACCAGTACCGGATAACGAATACCAGATAACGCCTCAATTGAGTTTGATTCAATTGAGGTTGATGTCCGGCTTTACCATTTGAAAGGTAAATACAACAGACTACCGACATTACCATAGATTGGGAGGTATACTTACAATGCCAGGATTAGCAGTTAACGTCGATCATGTGGCCACGCTCAGGGAAGCAAGAAAAATCAACATTCCGGACCCTGTAACGGCTGCAGCAATGGTGGAACTGGCCGGTGCCGATGGGGTGGTTGTCCATCTTAGAGAAGATCGACGACACATCCAGGATCGGGATGTTCGACTTATACGTGAAACAATAACTACCAAGTTGATCTTGGAAATGGCAGCAAGTTCGGAAATGATTGCCATTGCCTTGGAAATAAAACCCAACTTGGTGACATTAGTGCCGGAAAAAAGAGAGGAGTTGACCACCGAAGGCGGCCTCGACCTCCATCTTCACAAGAATGTAGTATCCGATGCAGTCCAAACACTTCATAAAGGGGGAATACCGGTTAGCATCTTCGTAGACCCTGACCTGGATCAGATTAAACTTGCCCATCGTATAGTTGCCAATTGTGTTGAAATTCATACGGGAACGTTTTGTGATGCAGAGACACCAAGAAAACGTTCCGAGGCCTTTGAAAAAATTGTAAACAGCGTAAAACTTGCCCAAAAATTGAATCTTGGGGTCAACGCCGGCCATGGCTTAGGATATCAGACCATCAAGGCATTCAAGGGACTTTCCGGAATCGATGAATTTAGCATCGGCCACAGCATCATAGCCCGTGCAGTCTTCGTTGGCATAGATCGGGCTGTAAGCGAGATGATTGCATTAATTAAAGAGCTCTGAAGTGATTTCGGAATGCGGATTTTGGATTGTGGATTGAAAGACAAGACAAAATGGGCAACCTGCAACTTTCGATGATTTTCGACTTTAGCTCACTTTCGGCACTTCCTTATTTGACCAATGACCAGTGACCGCCAACTAACATGATATACGGTATCGGCATAGATATGGTTGAAATCTCCCGCATTGATAAGGCATTGAAGCGCTGGGGAGACCCATTTCTCGAACGTGTATTTACACAAGCCGAAATCGAATACTGTCATCACGGAGTCCGTTCAGCATCGCGATTCGCCCTTCGCTTTGCAGCCAAAGAGGCCTTTTCAAAGGCACTTGGATTGGGTTTCAGCAACGGACTCGGCTTGCGGCACATTGAAGTTGTGCGTGCGCCCAATGGACGTCCCCACCTCAACCTGCACAGAAAGGCCAAAGAGCTATGCGAACGACATGGTATCAAGAATAGATTTTTGAGCCTGTCGGACAACGGCCTGTACGCCGTTGCCGTGGTTGTTTTGGAGGTATGAATGTATCTTGTTACGGCTCAACAAATGAAAAACATGGACCGGATGACCATTGAATCCTTTGGAATTCCCGGCATAGTCCTCATGGAAGCCGCGGGACGGGGTACTGTAGATGCATTTTTCAGACACTTCCCGCATATACGCCAAATGAAAGTGGGCATAGCTGCCGGACGCGGCAACAATGGCGGCGACGGATTTGTAATTGCTCGATATTTGGCCAACCGCCAAATAGAGTTGGCTGTCTTTCTGCTATCAAAAAGAGAGCGTGTTCAAGGGGACGCAGCTGCCAACCTGAGGCTCCTTGACCAAATGGGGGTCCCGGTTCTTGAAGTCCCGGACGTGGACGGCTTTAAATCCCACAATGACCAAATTAGACAGTGTGACATTTGGGTAGATGCCTTGCTCGGCACCGGCCTTAAGTCTGATGTCCGCGGAATTTTTAAAGAAATGATTGATTTTCTAAATATGCTTCAAAAACCAATCATTGCCGTAGATATCCCCTCCGGTCTTGACTCAGACAGTGGCAAGCCACGTGGTTGCTGCATCAAGGCAGCCGTGACTGTTACTTATGGACTACCCAAGATTGGCCAGGTTATGTTGCCGGGAGCGGAGTTTGTCGGCAAATTAGAGGTTGTCGATATTGGTATCCCGCCTGCTGTTGTTGATGAGGTTGGGCCAAAACATCACCTCTTGACCCAAGAAATGATAAAGCCCAGTTTTAAATCCAGACCACTTCAAAGCCATAAGGGAACAACCGGACATCTCTTGGTTTTAGGGGGATCAACAGGCAAGACCGGTGCAGCGGTCATGACAAGTCGTGCGGCCATGCGCGTGGGTGCAGGCCTCGTGACACTTGGAATTCCAAAAAGCCTCAACATGGCCATGGAATCACAGTTAACCGAGGTAATGACAGTTCCGCTGCCTGAAAATACCAACCAGACCTTGGGCTTATCCGCCTACGACACGATTATGAGCCTGCTGGGAAGCATGAAGGGGCTGGCCATCGGCCCGGGGTTAGGCTCTACCAAGCCAACACAGAATCTCGTCAGAAGGCTCATCCAAACATCTCCTGTTCCTGTAGTTATTGACGCAGACGGCCTCAATAGTCTAGTTGGAGGCTTGGAGTGTTTGAAAGACATGAAGGTGCCTGTCGTGATGACGCCTCATCCGGGTGAGATGGCAAGACTTGTGGGAACGACGCCTATGCAGGTCCAGCAAGATAGAATCCGTGAAGCCCATGATTTTGCGACATCCTACAAGGTCTACTTGGTCCTGAAAGGAGCGAGAACGGTTGTTGCTCATCCTGACGGTGCTGTCTTCATTAACCCTACCGGAAATCCCGGTATGGCTTCCGGCGGGATGGGTGATGTCCTTACCGGCATGATAGCTGGTCTGATCGTCCAGGGCCTGTCTGTTGGTGAAGCCGTAAATACAGGTGTCTATTTACACGGTTTCGCGGCCGATTTCCTTGCCCGAACCATGGGTCAGGTGGGATTTCTCGCCTCAGATGTCATAGAAATTCTTCCTGGGCAAATCACAGGACTTGAGAAGTCCACCCCAGGACAACCTACCCACCCGAACGCATTTATCAGAACCCTTTGAAAAGCAAGACACATCAAATCATCTCCCATTCTCCCGAAGAAACAGTTCGCTTAGGGGCATTTCTCGGCAAGCACCTGACCAATGGATCGGTAATTGCCCTGAGCGGCGAACTGGGATGCGGCAAGACCTGTCTTACCCAGGGGATTGCCAGGGGTTTACAGGTCCCTGAAGACCTTTATGTGACAAGTCCCACTTATACCCTGGTTAATGAATATCCTGGACGGCTTCGCCTCTTTCACGTGGACCTGTATCGCTTAGGGACTATAGTCGAACTGGATGAGATCGGCCTGGATGAAATTATGGGATGTGATAACGTTACAGTCATTGAATGGGCCGAAAAGATGATTGAGGTACTCCCGAAAAAACGCCTTTTTATCTCGATTTCCATTGAGGATCACCAAATCCGTAACTTCCTCTTGAGTGGATCTGGACAAAGTGCTGTGGATTTGATAGAGAAGTGTATACATAAATTTGGTCCATATACTTGATGCTGGATGCTGGATACTGGATGCTCCTTTCACCTTCTTGTAAATCCGCAATCCGCAATCTAAAATCTAAAATCTCTCCGGGGCGTAGGCCCCTACGGGCCGGAGGCCGAAATCGAACAATGGCACTGATCGTTCAGAAATATGGCGGAACTTCGGTCGCAGACCTGGACCGAATACAAAAGGTTGCCGAACGGCTTATTAGAGTCTACAGCGCAGGAAATGACGTAGTAGTTGTACTTTCTGCGATGGCCGGGGAAACAGATCGTCTCATCCAATTGGCACATCAAATTACAAATGATCCCAACAGACGAGAACTTGACGTCCTGGTTGCCACAGGCGAACAGACTACTGTCTCCTTGTTATGCATCATGTTAGAATCTATGGGCTGTCCAGCCACATCACTGCTAGGTCATCAGGCTGAAATTCTTACCAACAGGGCTTTTGGACGGGCTCGCATAGTAGGAATACATGCCACCCGAATCAAGGAATTGCTGAGTCAGAGAAAAATCGTGGTGGTTGCCGGTTTCCAGGGCCGTGATCAACAAGGCAATATCACTACCCTTGGCAGGGGAGGCTCCGACACATCCGCAGTAGCTATAGCGGCCGCCCTCAATGCGGACGTGTGCGAGATTTATACTGATGTGGACGGGGTCTACACTGCAGACCCGAATCTTTGCAAAAAAGCCAAGAAAATTGAAAAGATTTGTTACGACGAGATGTTGGAAATGGCTAGTCTGGGTGCCAAGGTGTTGCAGATTCGGGCTGTAGAATTTGCTAAGAAATTTAATGTGCCCGTTCATGTCAGATCGTCTTTCCAAGAGGAGGAAGGGACCATGGTTGTAAAAGAAGAGGTGGACATGGAACGACTTGCAGTATCGGGAGTCACCTACACCAAGGACGAAGCACGTATTACCTTAAGCAGGGTCCCTGACAAGCCCGGCATTGCTTCGACAATCTTTACGGCTATTGGAGAAGCAGGAATCGTTGTAGACATGATAATCCAAAATACGCGCAAAGGCGGATTGACTGATTTAACATTTACAGTATCAAAAAGCAATTTCCCCAAGGCCATGGCTATTCAGAATGAGGTGGCTGAATCGATTGGAGCTGAACAGGTAATAGGAGACGAACACATTGCAAAAGTATCAGTAATTGGTGTAGGAATGAGAAGCCATTCCGGTGTAGCTGCCAAAACGTTCGCAGTCCTTGCTAAAGAAAATATTAATATTATTATGATTAGTACCTCGGAAATAAAGATCTCGTGTATTATTGAAGAAAAATATACTGAGCTAGCAGTTCAAGTCCTTCACCACGCCTTTGGATTAGATTCTCCATAGTTGCTGTTTCAAAACCCTTCTCATTATTACACATTAATCGAGCAATTCTAAATCAGGTGTTGGGTATTTGTTAAATTGAGTTTGACTCAATTGAGGTTACATTAAGTGAAAATTTTCAGTAAGGACCAACAAGTCATTTCTTTCATGTTGGGGCTGATGATTTTCACTATCGCTCTGTTCAGACCTTTTCATCCCTTTTGGCCGATCCTCAGACCCTCTAACAGCGACATTACGACTGAACCCCATCATCAATCGGTTATTGAAGTCTCAGGAGCCATAAAAAATCCCGGCATTTACACGTTCGATAAGCCCCCAACAGCATACCAAGCGATCCAAAGCTCTGGCGGCGTCACGGACGAACGTCCTCTCTCATTTGACACACCGGACGACACCCTTGACACGGGCATGCGGATAGAGCTTAGCGGATCGAACCCGCAATTTGCCCAACTCGACATCACCCCCATGAGTTCCAGGAAAAGGCTGGTCTTGGGCGTTCCTATCAGAGTAAATCAAGCTCGTGTTAACGAACTTGACATGATTCCAGGAATCAGCCATGGGTTGGCCGAGCGCATTGTTGAATTCAGAGAATCCCATGGAGCATTCAAGACGTGGAACAATCTAAAGCGCGTGAAAGGCATAGGGCAAAAAAAAATTGAAGCATTTAAATTCTACTTAAGCCTCAAATAAGATGGTCTCGTAAAAAGTCTCAATTAGCTGTCATTTCGAGCAAGCCGACTTCGCCATAGTAGCCTCGGCTACGACGGCTGAAAGCGAGAAATCTCTGAGATATAACTTACTGAAAAGATAAGATTTCTCCCTGCGGTCGAAATGACACATTGACTGAATTCGACTTTTTACGAGACCATCAAATAACCTCCTCTCAAAAAAAAAGCCCGGACCAAAACTAATCTTGGTCCGGGCCTTGTAAAAGTATTCCGGCGGCGACCTACTCTCCCACTCAGCTGCCCGAGCAGTACCATCGGCGCTGAAGAGCTTAACTTCCGTGTTCGAGATGGGAACGGGTGTTACCTCTCCGCCATTGCCACCGAAAAAACATTTATTACTCGCAATAACTAATGACTATTTTATATCTCACTAAAAAAGTTTTGTGGTCAAGCCGCACGACCGATTAGTACCAGTTGGCTAAATCCATTACTGAACTTGCACACCTGGCCTATCAACCTTGTGGTCTTCAAGGGGTCTTCAGTTCGGCATGTTTCCATGCCAAAGGGATATCTAATCTTGAGGTAGGCTTCCCGCTTAGATGCTTTCAGCGGTTATCCTTGCCGAACTTAGCTACCCAGCGATGCCGCTGGCGCGACAACTGGAACACC
>JAUWMM010000311.1 GCA_030613145.1 Desulfobacterales bacterium
AAATCAACTAATCTCTTGTGGATCTGTTAGGCCCCAACATATTTCGCGTAAAGACTTCGGGCCAGTGACTCGTCGGTAGTACCTTTAATCATCGTTCTTCCTTCGGGGAAAATCACAAATTCATATCCGTCCACAGCAAAACACAAAAAGACCCCGTTGTCGCTAACCTTCCCTAAGGCCATCAAGTGCCCTTTCAAACTTTCCAGGTCAATGCGGCCCTCCTTAACAGGTGAAATCTGAACTGCATTCCTGCCACAAAGGGAAAACGTCTCGGACATGGTGTTGCCTTCCAGAAAATCAAACTTTTTCTTGGCGCAGGTTCGGCATCCGGGAATTCTCTCGGTACGCAACTGCGAGAATTCCCCGTCCCAAAGATCAATGATATGCAGGACGTTCCCAGTCTTCTCATGTCCCAACAAGATCTTGAGAGCCTCCGTGGCCTGGATAGAGGCAATTACACCGGGTACACCATTCAAAACTCCCACCATATCGCATGTTGGCAGGGAGCCGGGAGGGGGGGGGACTGGATCAGGCATCGAAAGCAAGCCGTCTTGCCTGGAATGATATCCATTGTCATGCCTTCTGAACCAACCACGCCGGCGTAGATCCACGGCACCCCGTTTTTTATACATGCATCATTGATGAGAAAACGAGTTTCCATATTGTCGGTGCCATCAAGGACGAGGTCAACAGCGTTGACCAGTGATTCGACATTCTTGGGATTCACGTCCAGGACGAAAGGCTCTATCAGAATATCTGAATTTACTTTTTTCAGTTTGTCCACAGCGGCAACAGCCTTGGGAAGGCTGGATCTGGCATCCTCTTCATCGAATAAGATTTGTCGCTGCAAGTTTTCCAGTTCTACATAATCACGGTCGACTATCTTAACTCTGCCTACGCCTGCCCTGACCAGATGGTTGGCAGATACCGTACCCAGAGCCCCGCAACCGACAATAAGGACAGAGGAGTCTTGTATCTGTTTTTGGCCACTCTCGCCGATTTGGCTGAAAAGCATCTGTCTTGAATAACGCAGTGCTTTCACTGGATTACCCTCAATTCCCGTGCTATTTAACCGGGGCTCAATAGTCAAGCCCTTGCCCCAGACCCGATATACAATCGAAACAGCTCGTTCCCATCCCTTGCCCGCACCACAAGGAAGATTTTACTAACGTAATTATGTCGCGCCAGGGCGGGCTTCAATCCTATTAGGATGACATTTCCCTCAATTTGGTCACTGCTTCGGAAAGTACGGCAATGACGTAGGAAACATCCTCCTCGTCATTCATTCGTCCTAAAGAAAACCGAAGGCTTCCAGTGGCCAGTTCGGGATCTACTCCCATGGCGGTAAGGACATGAGAAGTCTCCAGGGACCCCGAGGAACAGGCCGAGCCTGTGGACACTGCAATACCCTTTGTGTCGAGGGAAAGCAACAAAGCCTCTCCCTCAACAAACCTGAAGCTCGCATTCAGTAGATTTGGCAAACTGTGCTCCGGATGGCCGTTGAACCGCACATCGTTGATCTCTTTCTTGATTCCATCTTTTAGCATGGAACGTAGGTCGAGCATCCTTTGGAAAAAGGCATCCCGCTCTTCTTCAGCATGTTCCATGGCCCTTGCCAACCCTATGGAGGCGGGCACATTTTCCGTCCCTGGACGCAATCCTTGCTCGTGGCTCCCCCCATGCATCAAAGAAGTGATCGGGATTCCTTTACGCACATACAGCGCCCCCACTCCTTTGGGGCCATAGATCTTGTGACCGGAGATGGAAATAAGATCCACATTGAGATCGTCCGCTTTCACCGGAATCTTACCAACGGCCTGAACCGCATCCGTGTGGAAAGGGATGCCCCGGGCTCTGGTGATCTCTCCAATCTCCTTTATCGGTTGAATGGTCCCCACCTCGTTATTGGCCATCATAATGGAAACAAGCACAGTCTCCGACCTTAAGGCCCCCTTAACCGAATCCGCGCTCACCAGGCCGTACTCATCCACGGGCAAATAGGTCACGGAATATCCTTGGCTCTCAAGGTACCGACAGCTGTTCAGCACAGCGGGATGTTCGATAGAAGAGGTGACGATGTGTTTTCCCTTCTTCGAAGCGTACGCAACGCCTTTGATTGCAAGATTATCAGACTCTGTCCCCCCTGAGGTGAAAACAACCTCTCTCGAATCTACTCCAATGACACTGGCAATGCTTTTTCTTGCCGTCTCCAGTGCATTTCTTGCCCTTTGTCCAGGCGTATGGATATTGGAAGGGTTACCAAACTCCTCGGAAAAGAAGGATTGCATCGACTCCACAACCTCCTCCCGAACGGGAGTAGTCGCGCAATGATCCAGGTAAACGCATTTCATATTTCCTCGGCAAAACCCTTCTATGCGCTAAATCCAGGATTACGATCAAGGGACATCCGCGCATCGGCTCTTATTATCTCTGGCACCTCAACCCTGTTGAACTGACCGGTATGTTCGAGGATTCTCAAAAGTTTATCCAGGCTGCTCTTGAACATGTCGGCGCACAATGAACAAAGGTTCCTCCTTCATGGGAGTTTTCAAATTCATGACATCCCCTGCACAACCCGTTCTCCAAAAAAACGGAAACATTCCGTTGACAGATATACCACATTGTAATATGATTTATGCCACATAGTGACGCCCATGTCAAGCACTTTCTTGACAAATTTTTCCGCCTGTGGGATCAGGCGGTTTGTAGCCGTTTATGGGACGTGCACGGGGATCGTGGGCTCTGATTAGGCTTAACTTATTAATATTTCGGTAGAAATATCGTTTAACAACCTGAGGCACACATATTGCCTTTCTTGTACTTCAAAAGCCTGATTGTAGACCAAGCCGAATACAAAAATGTCAAGGGCGATATATAAGCTCGCACCATATAACATATTGAATTTCCTACGCGGTAACTG
>JAUWMM010000181.1 GCA_030613145.1 Desulfobacterales bacterium
GTCAAATAGCCTGGGATGTGTGGCACGCTATGCGAGGAGAAAACGCTTACAAATTGGAAGCGATTGAGCCAGTGGCCACATCCGTATCCGTTTGAAAGTGCCTTAACGGTTTCATCCATTAAATATATAACCAACCCCTCCTGAGCCCCACTTATTTATAAATTTATGGATGTCCCGGTCCTCCCCCCGGATTATATGCGGTGGATTACTCAAAAGGTATCGTAACCATAACTTTATTGCCGGTACCAAGATACTGGAAGTCGAGGAAAATATTGGTCATGACGATACCTCGGCCATGATTGTGCAGGAAACGAGATTCATCCAGCTCCAGATACTTCTCGAAGTCAAACCCAGAGCCCTGATCCGTGATCAGAACGGTCATTTTGTCTGGATATTTCTTAATTTTTACCTCCACATTCTTGTTGACATGTTCAGGTAGCGCAAGTCGCCTTTCTATTTCAGAGTGCCATGTCCCATTGTCAATGTATTCGGTTTTCTCATCATAGGTAATACCGAGATTCCCGTGCTCAATAGCGTTGATGATCAGCTCATTGATGACCGCAACCTTCTTAGGAGATGGGCTGGCGTTTGCAATTCTCACAGCTATGTATTCAGCATCGGTAAGCGTTCGAAAACGAAATGTTCCTTCCACCATCAAACCAAAGGGATTTTCACTTTCTATTATCTGCTTTCTCAACGCCTTTTTTGCACGAAAATCAGAGATAGCAGCGCTGACAATTGACCGTAATAATTCAACTTCAATCGGCTTTGTTAGGTAGTAAAAGGCCCCTTCGTCAACACCCCGCTTTATACTCCCCGCATCATCCATTGCTGTTTGCATGATAACGGGTATATCCTCAAGTTTTGGTTGATTTTTAATCCATCTGAGCACTTCAAACCCGTTCATTTCAGGCATCATAATGTCAAGGAGGATTGCATCCGGTGTATCATGTTGCAAAATATCGAGACACTGGAGGCCATCCTCGGCTAACACGACATCCAGCCCCATGCTTTCCAGCAATGCCTGAAGCTCCATGCGGACGGTCAGGGTGTCATCTACTACAAGAATCCTTTGGCCTTGAATTTCTTTTTTCATTTGTCCTATCCGTTTCCCTTTGACAAAGTTAGAGCCATGCTAGCCTCCGACTTTGTCGCCTGTTCCTTGCTCCATAGCCCGAATCGATTCCAAAACCCGGCTCAAGGCCTTTTCCAGATTGCCAAGCAAGATATCACACTTCTCTAATGTTCCTTCTTTGACTGCCATATCCAGCTCCTGGGCTGCGGTCTGCAAATCCTTGGCTGAGATGCTGCCGGCCACCCCTTTGAGAGTGTGCACCAGCCGATGAGCCATCTCAATATCTTGATCGTTCAGAGCATTGCTTATCTCCTCCGCAGCGCTGGTGAATTCTGTAAAAAACGTTTTCAATAACTTCTTGAAAAGCTTTTTGTTGCCACCCAATCTTCTAAGACCTTCTTCAATATTGATGCCGGGCAATATCGGAGGAAGGTCATCTTCAACCTCTTTGCCACCATGATGGTCTATAGGCATCTCAAGGTCTGTCTGTCTTTTCCCGGGCTTTATCCATTTGCTCAGTTTAGAAAACAGGCCCTCAGAATCAATGGGCTTGGCAACATAGTCGTCCATACCCGCTTCTATGCACTTTTCCCGGTCACCTTTCATGACATGGGCCGTCATGGCAATGATGGGAATGTGAGTTGCGTGTTGGGGTTTTATAGATCGTTCATCTCCAACTTGCAACTCGTTGCTCGTTGCTCGTTGCTGCTCTTCATTTTTCCGAATGACCCTTGTTGCCTCAAAACCGTCCATTTCAGGCATTTGAATGTCCATAAGCACACAATCGTAAGAGGCTCTGTTCACGGCCTCAACCGCTTCCTTGCCGTTAGTGGCTGTCTCCACAATAATCCCGGCATTAGCTATTATCTCAGATGCAACCTCCCGGTTGATGGCGTTGTCTTCCACCAGAAGAATTCTAGCCCCTCTGAGACGTTCCACTATCAGGGATTTGCTGGTAACAGCCCGATATCCCGGGGCTGTCTCTTCCGACTTCTTATGCCCGAAGAGATACATAATGGTGTCAAAAAGCTGGGACTGCTTTAAGGGCCGGATCAAGAAGGCGTCAACCCCAATGGCCTCGGCCTGCCGCATCTCCTCCTCTCTGCCAAAACCGGTCGTCAAAATGATAGGGATATGTGCTAATTGGGGATCTTCTTTTATCTCTTTTGAGGCTGCAATGCCATCTAGCCCGGGCATCTTCCAATCCATGAGTACCAGTTCAAAGGGTTTCTCTCCGGTCAAGCTTTCCCTTAGCTTTGCCAGTCCTTCTTCACCGGAGGAGGCTGTATCCACCTCAAAGGTAAAAGATCTCAATATTTCCGCTGTCACGGTGCGGGAGTCCTTGTTGTCGTCAACAACAAGGACTTTTAACCTCTGGATGCCTGAAGGAGCGACAAACTGTTGTTCTCTGTCCGCTGCTTGACGACCAAAATGTGCTGTGAAAAGGAAAGTGCTCCCTTCTCCAAGCTCGCTTTCCACCCATATTTCCCCTTCCATCATTTCTACCAGCCGCTTGGAAATGGTCAGCCCCAGCCCGGTGCCTCCGTACTTCCTGGTTGTGGAGCCATCTGCCTGAGTGAAGGCGGAAAACAGTTTCGGAATCTGTTCCTGGGTTATGCCGATACCCGTATCCTTTACCGAAAACCTCAGACTGGCTTTGTCCTGCGATTTGTCTAGACAGACCGCTTTAATTAGCACCTCTCCGCTGTCTGTAAACTTCAACGCATTGCTTGTCAAATTAATGAGAACCTGGGCTAACCTCAGCGGGTCGCCAATTAGCGCGCATGGCACATCATCATCAACCGCGATGATCAGTTCGATTTCTTTTTCCATAACTTTGTCGTGGAACATGTCGCATAAGTTTTCCAGTACGTCGCGTAACTGGAAATCTACGTTTTCCATCTCAAGCTTGCCCGCTTCAATCTTTGAGAAATCCAGAACGTCGTTGATGATTCCGACCAGCACATGAGCAGACGTCTGTATCGTGTTCAGGTAATTTCGCAGCCTGGGAGTCAATTCCATGTTCAGCGCCAGCCTGGCCATGCCGATGATTGGGTTCAGGGGTGTTCTGATCTCGTGGCTCATGTTGGCCAAAAACTCGCTTTTGGCCTTACTGGCTGCTTCGGCCACCTCACGTTCTCTTTGCGCTTTTTCTTTTTCTTTGCGCTCTGTGATTTCCACTAGTGAGCCTTCGTAGTAAAGCACTTCGCCGTGAAAGTCGCACACTGCCCTGGCGGAAATAGAGGCCCAGAACACGCTTCCGTTCTTCCGGCGCATCTGCGTTTCCAACTCGATTACCCGGCCATTTTCACGGAGGATACGTTCATAGTCTTGGCAATCCTTCGGGTTGACATAACATTGTTTGGCGATATCGGTGATAAATACGAGCATCTCCTCTGGAGAGTCATAGCCCAGAATTCCGGCCAGAGATTGATTTGCGCTGATAAAGCGACCGTCCAGCGAATTCTGGAAAATGCCTTCAATCGCATTTTCAAATATTTGGCGGTATTTTTGCTCCATCTTGCGGACTTCTTGTTCGCTGCGCTTGAGCTCTTCTATCTTCCCTTCAAGAGCAATGCTATATTCCTTTAATTTCTTTGCCATATCCTGAATACCAATTAGCATGGTGTTCATGTCAATCAGTTTAGTATCAGGAGCCTCTACATCAAAATTTCCAAGCGAAATTCTTTCCAAAACTTCCGACAGCATATCTATATCAGTCAATAGATCAGCCTTGAAAGTAATAGAGGCTTTCCTGTAATTCTGGAAATCAGCAATAACCCTGTTTATTACTTCTGCTAATCCCTTTTCATCTTCAGGATATTTACTATCATCTATTTGGCCTTGATATTTGTTGGATATTATCTTTTCCAGCTGATTTCGAATTTCATCAATCATGGTAGTCTTGTTTCTCAGGTGAAGGGGTAAGGGCCGTCAAGGAAGCAGTCCCATAGCCAGGCAATACTGTCACCACCGGTGACACAAATCTGGGAACCGCCCAAGCATTTTCCTTCTATTTGATACCATATTTTTCTTTCATCTCAACCACATACACATTAATTAGAGAGGGATGCCCCATGACAAAAATACATTTTTCGTCACCTTTTGCTCTACAAGAGATTTCTTTTGCTACCAACTCTACTCCAAAGGCAACCTGGCACCATCCTGATGAATATCCTGCGTTCATATGACATACAGGACGATTGACTTTTATGCCTTCATCGATGAATGAATATGCTTCAAACGAATAAGGGTGGTCGTAAATGAGGAAATAGTTTTCATCAGTGGTTGGGTTTGATTCGGGAAAAATATCAACAAATGCCCATCCGACATATGCAAAATGCACCGGACCTGCCGACAAGGCTGTCGGTCCTTTTTCGAGCCCTAATTTTTTCATAAAAAATTCGGCATCTTTTGTACCTGCAGCTCTTCCTAGACTATATGCAATTTTTTCGGCAGCTAATCTACCATATTGTTTTTCTAGTATCTCTTTTAACTGGACACTGAATGTCGCTGCACGTGCAAGTATATACCTCTCTCCAGTAATAGTGATTTCCCCCTTTTCGGGAACTCGATTAAGTCCTGAAAAAAAGTTTGTCATGTCCTTCTCCGCTCGAACAAATAATGGTTCAAGTGGCTCAGGACATTTAACGTACTTTGGCCTTGAACTATTCACGTTTTCCTCCTTATGTTCTATCTGTTTTCATCGTCTTTGAGAAAATCGGTATTTTAGATATTCTTTTCGTCAATCTAATGGCCGAACTTTAGCGACATCGACCCCATCACGGTCAGGGCTCTTCAAAACCTAAAGATTCCAAATGGATATCACAATTTCCGCAAGCTGAAAAGCCAAAAGTTCCCGATAACCCCTCAATATCCCTTGACATTCCCCAAACCATCTTCTATTAAGTTGATATAATACGCATTTCGCAGGAGGGACCTCTATGAACAAATACGATCTCATCGAAACCCTACGCAAAGAAACCAACCT
>JAUWMM010000082.1 GCA_030613145.1 Desulfobacterales bacterium
GAACCTGTATCTGAGGACGATATCAGGAGTAAACCACTCAGCAAGATATGGCCCAAGCCAAAACTGAAAGACCTAGATAACAGCTTTTCCTCTGCATTCTCCGTGGCAGCAAGAGCAGAGATACCAAACAAACCAAGACAGGTGTGGAAACTCAACAGATGGGTTGAACAAGTTAAGACTTTGCGACAGTTCGCGCAGGAGGTTTCAACAGGAGAATTAAGCCCTGAAATCGCAGAGAAGAAACTGAAAGAGTTCAGTACCCTTTCGGCGTTTTCTGATAAGGTTGAAATGTATCAGGCCATTGACAAAGACCTTTGGTACAAGATCAAGAACCTTGGCAATGCTCCAAACGCCTACAGATACAGCAAAGAGGAAAAAGGCGAGGATGGGTATCCAAAACAAATACCTGATGCTTTCGCAAGCGTAAACGGGAAGTCGTACCATTATGAAAAATCATTCCACGAGGTTCTATCAGAGATAGAGAAAAACCTTCGGGGCGCAACTGGCAAGGCGCGAGTGAAGTTTGAAATTCGTGGCCGCGCAAGCACCGGATATTTCATCAACAAGAAAGGCGACTCCGAGTATCGACACTTAAAAGAGTTCGACGACCTGAAGGATGCTCGTAAGTATCACAGCAGCAATTATGACGATCTTGTCCAGGCTTGGGAGGATGTTAAGAGCAGGGACAATGTAAAGAAAACCGATACCCGTAAAAAAGAGAACCTGCCAAGAACCGGAAAGGATTACCGGAAAGGCAAAGACGTTGATGCTCAAGAATTCATGGATACTTTTGGTTTCCGTGGGGTTGAGTTTGGTAAGTGGGTATCGCAGGGCAAGGGCAAAAAGGACAGGCAGGGCATGCTTAATGCCACCCATGATGCACTGTTTGATCTTGCAGGTATCCTTAATATCCAGCCGAAAGCTATTTCTTTAAATGGTACTCTTGGCCTTGGTTTTGGTTCTCGTGGTCATGGTTGGGCCTCAGCTCACTATGAACCGGATACCATCGTTATCAACCTGACCAAACCGAGGGGAGCAGGCGCGCTTGCTCATGAGTGGTTCCATGCCCTGGACAATTATTTTTCACATAAAAGAGGAGTTAAAAAGTTAAACAAAAATACTCTTGATGCACAGAGCGCGCATAGGAAAAACAATTACATAACATATAAACCTGAACCTGCTTATGTTCATCCTAAATTGCCAGGGACGTATACAAAAGCGCAGATGGAGAGGTGGAAAAGAAACCCCGAAACATTTGGGCAAGGATGGACAAAAGACCCGGCGCACCCGGCAGAAGTTAGGCATGAGGTAGAAGTAAAGTTCGCGGATCTTGTTAATGTGCTGAATGAATCCGGCATGGCGAAGCGCTCAAGGCGTATCGATAAGGGGAAGCCAGAAGGGTATTGGTCGCAGATAATTGAAAGGGCTGCACGGTCATTTGAGAACTATGCAATCAGTAAGATGCAGGATGAAGGGTATAGTAATGATTATCTTGCAAATGTTGTTTCTTTTGGTGACTTCAAGAGAAATAAAGAGCGCTACCCGTATTTGACAGAGGAAGAAATTGGACCGGTTAAAGAAGCCTTTAACAACCTGTTCTCCGAGATCAAAACCAAGGAAACAGACAAGGGCGTTGCCCTTTATTCCAAGTCCACCACACCCCTCACCAACCCGGCCGACCTCCAGGCTGAACTCTCAGACAAAAAGAACCTTGGCCGCGCCGGCCTTCGCAACCTGATACGCAAAGGGTTACTTGAGATTGTATCCCCTGCCCGTGCCGAGCAAATGACTAGTGCCAAGAGTAAAGACGACAAGCGCATCGAGGGTTTCACTATAGGCGGCAAGGTCTACCTTGTAGACGGCAACATCGCCAAGGGTCAGGTTATGGCCGTTCTGTCCCATGAGTTAGGTGTCCATGCCAAGAAGTTGGGCTTCAAGGAAACAAAGCAGTTCAAGAGGATCCTGAATCTGCTCAAGCGCCGGTCAAAGGCAGACACGGTAGAGGGCAAGGCTATTCGTGAGGCCATGGACCGGGTTCCGGATGATACACGGCCAGAGAACAGGGACGAAGAAGCCCTAGCCTATCTCGTTACCAATTCACCAGAGATCAGTGTTGTTCGCCGGTTCATTGCCGCCCTCAAGAAGTTCATAGTAGAAAAGTTTGGAGTAACAGAACAGTTACTCCAAAACATCGACATGCAGGCGCTGGCACTGGCAGTAGTCAAGAGTGAAGCTTCCCGCCACAAAACGCGTGGCATTGCCACAAAAGGTGTGGCAGGACCGGACAAAGCTTCCTATGCCGGGGGCAAATCCAAAACAGCCGATAACTCCAAGCTGGCTGAAGCAATAGCGATGCACCAGGACAAGGCCAACCCGGAGGCAATTCGACAGCAGACTGGTTGGCATTTGGGCAAGGATAATCATTGGAGGTATGAGCTCGACGATAGTAAGGCAACCTTTGATCCCTTAAGAAACCTGCCAATAACTGAGGGTGAGGAGTGGAAAAGTCGGCGTACAGGAAAACTATCTGATGTTATGAAGCATGAGAGCCTATACGAAGCGTATCCCGAATTAAAAGAGATCACCGTTAGCTTGTTCAGGGGCTTAAATCAAGGAACAAAAGGAGCATTTACCCCTTTAGAAGGAGAGCCAGGAGTTATCAATATGTGGGGGGTTATGGGCAGGGGTCCACTCGCAGGAAGTGAGAAAAAAACCTTGCTCCATGAGATCCAGCACGCTATCCAGCATATTGAGGGGTTTGCCGCTGGCGGGAATCCTATAGAGTTCAAGGGTAAGGCCAATTTTTCAAAGATGGTTATTGACGGACTTCAAACCTCTGCCATGCTGCAGGATCTGAAGGAACAGGTCGGATCATGGGATAAGGCTGTTGCAGAATATGAGTTAACTCTCAAAGAGTTTGTTGCCGGACATCAGCTTTCCTACGCACAAAAGGTTTCACCTGAACGAATCAAGAAAGAGATTGCCGAGGCTCGCAAAACAGCAGATCCCTTTGCTATGTACCAGCGCCTATTTGGCGAAATTGAGGCAAGGGATACGGCAGACCGCATGAATCTTGATGCAGCCGGCAGGAAGAACGTACAACCGTATACAAACCAAGGCATTCCCATGGAGGACGCTATTGTCCGGTTTTCCGACACGACGGTTGATGGTAGGCAGATCCGGTATTCCGTTGCTGCAATGGATCAGGCTGACACGCAACTTGCGGAAGACCTTGGCAGTATCACAGAGATAATCTCTGACAAACAAGACATCTTACAGGGTGAATCAATCATCTCTACCCCTGAATATACCCTGTATAAAGATCCTGCCGGCTGGCGCATGTTCAACGCTGCAAGCAGACGGCGTGAAAACAAAACCAAAATTGAAAATGAGATCCTGGATGGAATTACCGGAAAGGATACACCTGAACAGTTTAAGGAAAAACATCAGTCCTTTGCTCGTTGGTTCAATGATCTGAAAAAAAATTCCGCTGCCATCTACAAAAAAGCCAATGACTACCTGCTGAAAGTTGACCGTACCGGGAAGGCGTACCGAGTAAAGTATTTTGATGGAATAGAGGTAAAAACTCCAGATGGCAACCTGATCGGTCACGCCAATAATCAGGAAGACGCGCACAAACTGGTTCAAAAGCACCACAAGGCCAGATACGGAAAGGGCAAAAAGCCGTACATGAATACATACAGTATTGAGGATGTAGAAATATGGACGGTGGTTAATCCTAAAGGGAACTATCTCTCAGAGCATTACAATCAAAACGAAGCAGCGGCGGCCATGATTGAAGCCGAAGCAGCAAAAATGGCAGAGAAAGGGCATGACCCAAAAGCAGTTGAGGCAGTGGTAAAATTCCGTGCTATGGCGAACCGTGCCTTTAATCGGATGATAGCTGACTATCAGCGGATTGTAGACGATGCCAAAACTAAAGGGCTGGACGAGCCGACTGTAGAGGTAGTTGACGAATCGAAACGATGGGGTGTCTTTGCCCCCGGCAAGACCGTTGCAACCGAGGTATACGAGAGCAAGGAAAAAGCCGATGAACATATCAGAGAGCTTGCCAAAGCTGACCCTAAATTTATCAAATATAAGGTCAAGCGGCAGAAGGACGGGCAGATCAGGGCAGAGGTCAAACTGACAACGGCTATTGCCATGATGGGCGACCTTCGCGGCAGCTACTTTCCCCGGCAACGGCAACGGGGCGGCGTTGTCCTGATGGCGACCAATAAAGACGGGCGTAAACTCCGAGAACATTTTGACCTGTACTTGACCAAACGTAAGAAATTCAATCCCATGACCGGTGCTGAGATACAGCCCGGTAAACTTAAATCTCTACTGCGAAAATCATTCAATCGTTACACCCCCCTTGGCAAGCGGATGCGTGAATTAAAAAAACAGGGATTTAATGTAACAGTAGACAAGAGCAAGGCAATGCCTGAATCAGTCTTTGAAGCAGCACAACTCATGACCTCTATCAACGCCATGATGGAAGCAGGCATGGAAAAAGCCGATACTGAAGGAACGGAGGTTCAGGCCGCATATCACGAACTGAACAAGATGTTGTCTCATTCCATAGCCGATATATTCAAGGCTCGTGGAGGCATGTCCAGCCGGTTGAAACGCGCGCGTGAATATTGGGAAGGCTTTGAAACCGATATGACCACGGCAGGGGTACAGTATGCCAAGGGTTTGGCCGCAACCATTGCCAAACGGCAGGCGGCGCAGGAAATGACCGAGGCCTTGACTGGGCGTGATGTATCTTGGATGAAGTTCAACGAAGAAAATCCAGATGCAACATGGGATGAGTACCAAGAGTTTGTCAACAATCGGATGCTTGACCCCAAAGAACAGCCGAATCTTTTTAAAGAAGCAATGTCCTGGATGAAAGAAGTGTTGCGGAACGATGAACAGGCAGACCGCATCCTTAACACATTTAAAGGGCTTGCTGTTCTCAAGTTTTTAGGATTCAGGGTAAGCTCTGCAACCGTGAACATGACCAACCTGTATCAAGGTGTACCAGCTACCATTTCAAGTCACTCTGGCGGGACCATTACAGGAGCCTTAGCCGAAGTGACCCGCTCCCTGAAGGCATTGCATGAATATAGCAAGGGCAACGGTAGCGATCTGGACAAGAGAATTTTTACACAAATTAATGAATACGGCTGGGCAATGGCTCAATTCAACCATGAAAATGCAGCTCAGTTAAGGAGTAGTGTCGGTAATAAATACGCAAAGTTTGTTGATGCCTCAATGTGGATGTTTGGCAAGGCTGAAACTATCAATCGGGCTTCTACTATTCATGCTGCTTACATGCAGTTTAAGAAAAACAATCCCGGCATGAAACATGCCGATCTGATGAAGAGAGCGCATCATGCGTCTGAGCGTTCACATGGCATATACGGAACGATAGCTTCGCCTGTCTGGACAAGGGGAACTGCTAATGTCCTCAGGGCTGGGTACACATTCAAGCGTTTTTCTCACTCATATATGCTGAACATGGGCGAGATGGTAGGGCGTGGCGATTACAAGCAGGCAATGTATATGTTACTGTCTCCTGCCATCCTGGCCGGTGGCGGTGCAACCCTGGCAACGCCGGTTATCGCCGGGATAATCTCTGCCCTTGGCGGCGGTGATGACCCAGAAGAGGAATTCTACCAGTGGGCGGCTGATATGTTCGGCAGTGACCGAATATTCAGGCACGGTATAGCGGGGCTTGCAGGCGTGAATCTGAAAGGATCTTTGCAAATGAACATGCCATTCCCCACCAATGCCAAGGAGTTGATTGGTGCGCCTGGTAGCGTACTGACCGACATCAAGGCCGGAGCAGAACACGCGCTCAAGGGCGAAGGCGGCAAGGCCATTGAAAAGATACTTCCGGCAGGGTTTGGCAACGTGAGTAAGGCTATCCGTGAATACCGGGAAGGAATCACAACCGGATCATACGGGCCTGTTTATTTTGGCAATGAACCACTCAAAGGAACAATGGCAGATGCCTTTTTGCGCGGTATCTCTTTCAACCCCTCCCGGTTGTCCGGCATCAGGGAAATGCAATGGAGCGAACGCAAGGTTGCCAAAAAGTATCAGGACAAGGCAACAAAGATCAGGTCACGAATAAAAAAGATGCTGATTCAACATGGTGGCTATGACCGTGAAACATGGGGTGAGATCCTGGCCGACATCTATAAATACAACGAAGTTGTTCGTGGTCTTGGGCGCAGAGATATCAAGCCGATTCATCCACGAAAAACGCTACGACGAATGTATCTGCAGGTAAACCGTGCGCCCAAGAGGGAAAGATACCGGCAGGTTACTTGATCGTTATGCCTGACGTGCGTCCTTGCGTTTTTCTCCTTTCGGGATGGTCACGGCTTCCTTCTCGGTCCATCCAAGCGATAGCCTGCTATGGACAAGGTGAACATTACCACCAAGAAATCTGGACCATTGAGCAAGCGTCAAGGTTTGTCCGTTGTGTATAATTTTTTTATTGTTGCCCCTGTTGTTTTGCTGTTCAATTTGAGTAGCCCACCGGCAGTTATTGGGAGAGTAACCTTTTGAAGAGATTATGCGGTCAATTGAGCAATCTAAAGACGGCCTTGGCCCCATGTCTTCGACAAACGATGCAAAAGAGTTTTGCCATCTGCTGCAAACAGAAACACCCTTTGCGCCGTATTTTGAAAAAGATTTGTTTTTAGGGTTATGGCACCTGTTTTTCATGCCTAACCACAGCTTATATTCAGGGTGTTTGTATAGGCCGTGGGTGGTGTTTGATTTTTTTGTAGATTCAACACCTAAGCATCCACATGACTTTGTGTGGCTACTGTTGAGATTGCTTGTGGACGCTACGGTTGTATGGCCACAATCGCAAACACAGTTCCACTTGGCGCGCCCACCTGATGTATTAGCAGCGCGAGAAACAACTGTAAGCCTGGCAAACCGTTTGCCAATAAGGTTTTTGAAATTCCAAGACATAACATCCTCCGTTTGATGTTGTTCCGTGTGTGGTGGTGAGAGGTGGAAGGCTATCACGGATAATAGCTTTTCGGGAGCTACCCTATCCACCTTATATAAAATAACATTAACAGTATGAGCGGTCAAGCCAAGGTGATCAAACGTGCTGCAAGAGCTTCCAAGCGTGAGAGATTACGAAAACAGGCTGCATAAAAGCATTACGCGAAGAAGATCAATTTGCGGCACTCAATTAAAAAACTCAATGTATTTTTTAATTGAGATGATATAATACAAGAAATCTTTAATTAAACATTATCGGATACTCGATTGCCCCCGGCAAAGGGGTACAAAACAGTCCGGTAACGAAGTGGATAAGTCCGCTTTGTTACCGGACTTTTTTTTTGAAAAAACCATGGGAGAAAACAATGGCCATCATTACCAGTAGAACTGATCTGAGTCAAGGCGCTAAAACTGACGAAAGCGTTGCCT
>JAUWMM010000157.1 GCA_030613145.1 Desulfobacterales bacterium
TGCTCCTGGGTCGCCGCACGCGGCGCCGTGGCCGCGGACACCTGCTCCTGGGCCACCCCCCTCTCTTCAGGTCTCACGGCTTGGGGGGGCTGCTTCTTGGGCATGGCTATCTTTTTTCGAAGCACTGCCGGTTGCTTGGGAGGCTCCGATTCTGAACCATTTCCGCACCCTGCTACAGCGAACAGAATCAAGGTCAACCCGAGGAGCAAGTTGCGAGCACCGGCTGTAATTGTCATATCAGCCCCTTTTTCCCCTCTTACCTATTTCTTCTTCTTTGCCTGTTTGGCCTTTGGGGCCTGTTCCAGAAATCGAAACGTGGTCGCAACACATGATGCATCCAGATATCTTCTGCCCCTACTGCCCTTCTTGGGACCTTTTGTGCCCTTGATCTCGATATTGGAAATATTGACGATTCTGGAAAGTCGTCCCACTTGGTCAAAAAAAACAGCCAAGTTATGATATCCGCCCTTTACCTTTATAGTTACAGGAATCTCAGCATAAAAACCCTTTGAGACCTCTGGCTCCGGCTTGAACAAAAGGAATTCCAGGCCTGAACGTAGACCCGATTTTGATATGTTCTCAAGCAGGCTCGGAATCTCTTTCTTGTCCGGCAAAAGTTGAAGGGCAAGCCTAAACTTTCCCTGTGCCTCTTTGTATTTCTTCAAGTATTTGTCCAACTCTTTTGCAGATGCCCTTGCTTTCGTCAGCCTGACCTGAAGGCCATCGAATTCTTCCTTCAACTCATCGATTCTGGCGGCTTTCGGCATATAGATTAAATAAAAAAACAGCCCCACAAGTAGCAGGAACGTTCCTGCGCAGATAACAATCCTGTGTACTCGGTTCAGTGCCGCAATCTTGTCAAAAGGCAAACTTGGTATTGAAAGTTTTTCCATATCGCCCTAGGAGGTCTTCGGCCCTTTGCCTGACACCCGACAGACTATCGTAAATTTCTTAAACTTCTTGCCTTTCTCCAGCATGACCTGTGTGGAGGATATGAGGTCCACCACATTGAAGTGAGGCGACTTCTCAAGGCGGGTCATAAAATCGGCGATAGTCTTGTTATCCATGGCCACCCCCGCAAGCTTCATCTTCCCGCCGGCCTCAGACATTTTAGTCAGCCACATCCTATCTGCCACCACCAGGCTGGTAAGGGCATCCATGATCCGAGCAGGGCCGGCGCGGTTCGCCTCCAGCCTTGCTATAACGTCCATTTTCGCTTCAAGCTTATTAAGTTCCTTCTTGATTTGATTAACTCTTTTGGCGATGGCCTGAAGTTTCGTAAGTTCGCTCTTAGCATCTTCTATCTCAACAGTCAGGTTCGATATGTTTCGGTTCAGGCTAATCGTAAAGTAAGCCATGGCGACGACAACAAGAATAACACACCCCAAAAAATAGGATACCTGCCGTCGAATATTTTCTCTTTTTATTGCGGCTCGAACCGGCAATAGATTGATTCGGATCATTTCTCGAACATACTCCTTGATGCCAGGCCTATGCAGATCACAGCTTGAGGCGCAATTTTTTTAAGATAGTTTATATCGTTCTGTTTTTCGTTTATCTTGATGTTAATGAAAGGATTACACATCTCTACGTCCAAGGAAGTCTCTGCTGAAAGAAGCCCGGATAATCCCTCGGCCATTGCGCCACCACCGCTCAGGATGATCTTCTTGATGTCCTCATCAGCATATGTAGAATAGTAAAAATCGATGGCCTGCCTAAGCTCCTTACACCAGCTTAAGGTGAAGGAACGAACAATCTCCTGAACCTCTTCCTTGTTCGGAGCCTTGCCCTTCGTCTCGCCCTCTTCCTGAGGCACCTTGTCCTTCGTCTTGCCCAGCATGACAGCCTCGGCTTCCTCAAATGAACACTCAAACCGGGAGGCAATATCTCGGACAATCTGCTCGCCTCCAATAGAGACATCTCGGGTGAAGGCAGACATATAATCTTTTACGATGTTTATATTCATCTTGTTGGCCCCGATATCGATCAGGGCAATGTTTCCTTCTTCGTTCAGGTAATTGTCTTCAAAAACCTTTTCCAGAGCAAACGCGTCAACGTCGATCACGCAGGGATTCAGGTTTGCCATTTCCAGAACGTCTGAATACTCATCAATGATCTCCTTCTTGGCGGCGACCAGCATCACATGCATTTGATTCGGGTTTGATTCATGTTCTCCAATAATGTGAAAATCGATGTTAACGTCCTGCACATCAAATGGGATATACTGTTCAGCCTCAAATTGGATGTTGTCGTGCAGTTCCTCCTCTGTCACTTTTCCCACTGTGATCCTCTTGATGATAACCGAATAACCGGCAACAGAGGTAGCCACATTATGTGCCTTGACCTTTAAGTCATTAATAAGGCCCTTGATTGTATCGGACACTACAGCGGGCTCTTTGATACGACCTTCCACTATGGCATCTCTTGGTAGGTCTGCCATGCCGAACTTTTGTAAGATTCGATCTTTTTTTGTCTGTAACACCTCGGCCAGCTTAATTGTTCGGGAGCCAATGTCCAGACCTATGAGGTTTTCCTTTCTTTCAAAAATCATGTTGCATCCTCAGCCACTGAATACCTTGTCTTTTTCCGAAAGTTTGTAACCAAGGGCTAAAAGGATCTTCCGCTTGGTCTCCATACGGCAACTCAATCCCTTTTCTATTCTGTCAATGGTGATAGGGGACACCCCGGCTTTTCTTGCCAGTTCGGCTTTGCTCATCAAGAATGATTCGCGAATGTGTCTTAATGAATTTTTTCCCATCTGAGACTGTCTCCTAGTAGCCGATTAAATGGTAAGCTACCATCTATGGTTTATAAGATGTTGTTTGACATGCAATCTACATGCCACGAAAGACTTTGGGGGATCTCTATTGTAAGGCCTATATTTTTTTGAGTGTCTCTTTTGAAAAGACCCATCGTTTTATAATTAGAGCCCATAAACAACCCTTCATGCGCCCTATTAGAAGGGCAATTGAGAGGGAGAGGGAATTTGGGTATTCCCGCATTGTTTGCTTATTAGTGATAGATAGATGAGTATTTATATTAATATCCTAGAAAGGCCAACCCTGTCAAGTAATTTAAGTTAATTTATATTAATTTATATTAATTTATTACATATTGTAGCTCTTATAGGAAAGCATACCATATATTGTACAAGGCACTTTACCAGGTTGGCTGGAAGGTCGTAGAATGGAGGACTGAAAACTATAAGCTGTTTAAAACCCTTTTCTTTGGTCTGTTTGGCCATTTTTGCCAAAAGTTTTTAGCGAAGCACGTTTGTAGGCAGCCCTAAGCAACCGTATAACTGGGCCCATCACCCCCTTCCGGGCAAATCCAGGTAATATTCCCGTATGGGTCCTTGATATCGCAGGTCTTGCAATGAAGGCAATTTGAAGGGTTGAGTCTGAGCCTTTTTTCTTGGATCTTATCGTCAATCTCCAATTCGTAAACATTGCCGGGACAAAACCTTGTGCAGGGACATCGATAAGTCTCAAAACACTCATTCACACACAGACTCAGGTCGTGAACAATCAAATGAGATGGTTGATCTTCCCTGTGCTGGGTTTTGGATAAATAAACACCTGTGAGTTTATCTACAAAGAGCACCCCGTCATATGTCTGCTTCTCATATCTCTTCGCACGGCGCGAATTAACATCCTTCAAGGGGCTTAAGGTCTTGGAGTCCTCCACAATAGGCATCTTATCAAATAAGCCCCGTCCGCCGGTCAGATATTGCGCGCCCACGTGAAAGAACTTGACCAGCCCTTTTTTGGATACGGCCTGGGTAAAATTCCTTCCCATGTAAATCTCTTTTTTGAGCCAACTATCTTCAAACAACTGATGGTAATAGTTCAAGGACTCTTGGGTAAAGTCATCACCTTTACTGAAAGCCTCTACAATTGCCTGTGCAGCAAGCATACCCGACTTCATGGAGGTGTGGATACCTTTAAGCGCCGGCGCATTAAGCATTGAGGCGCTGCTGCCTACAAAAAGACCGCCGTCAACGGCCAGTTTCGGCATCGTGTAATACCCCCCCGTAACGATCGTCCTGGTGCCCTGCTCAATGACTCTGCCGTCTTTGATGAGTTTACTGATAAAGGGATGTCGTTTGAATCTTATGAATTCTTCATACAGGTCCAGCAATGGGTCCTGATAACTCAATCCCACGACAAGCCCAAGGGTGACCCTGTTGTCCTTCATCTCGTAAATAAACCCACCTCCGTGGGTATTCAAACCTAGCGGGTAGCCGAACGTATGAATATCATTGCCCAGGCTATCCAAAAAATAGTTGGTTTCAGGTAGTTGGATCACCTCTTTGGTGCCGGTTTCAAACACCTGTGGCATTTTGCCCTCAAATATGTGCAACTTCTTGGAAATAGCCTGCAACAGGCTTCCCCTGGGGCCTTCTCCAAACACGGTAACCTTAGCCAGTATGTCGATACCTGCTTCAAAGTTTGCCTTTGGGGCATTATCCTTGCCTATCCCTTTGTCTCCTGTGCGAACTCCAATGATTGTGCTTTCGTCCTGGCCGTAAAGCACTTCTTTGCCCGCGAACCCAGGAAAGACGTTAACCCCAAGATCCTCAGCAACCCTCCCAAGCCAAGAGACAAACTTTGATAGGCTTATGAGATGGAACCCCTTATTATGCATATATTCGGGTACAAAAGGGACCCTATAGTGGCGTGTTCCGGTCAGGAAATAGAATTCATCTCCACGAACGTCTCTCTCAATAGGGCAACCTGCTTCCCTGTAATTTGGAATAAGTTCCTTGAGGGCAATCGGATTCAGAACCGCTCCGCTCAATACGTGAGCGCCTATGTTCGATCCCTTTTCGATAAGAGCTACTTCAAGGTCAAGCCCCTTACTTTTGGCGAGTTTAATCAGGTGAATCGCGGCGGCAAGGTTCGCAGGACCACCTCCTACAAAGAGCACATCAAATTCGATCTTCTCTCTAACGTTATCCATATTCTCTCCATCTGTAAGATTGATAGTTTAGTAAAAAGTCAATTTTACTCACTCCGTGAGCATTTTGGGCGCACTCAATATGTTCAGCTAAAATGCTAAAACTCGAGCTAACGCCCTCAAACAGTTAGCATTTCTTAACGCTGAACATATTGAGTGCTTTTCTCCCAAAATGCTCAATGTTATTCGTAAAAAGTCGAAAAATACCCCTTTCTGTCATTCCTGCGAAAGCCGGAATCCAGTTTATTCAGATAGGTAACACGGCGCTGGACTACGGTTTTCACCGGAGTGACGACTTTTTACGAGATTATCAAAATTGATAGTTTCGCAAAAAGTCTGATTCAGTCAATGTGTCATTCCCGCCTGCCAACGCCTAAGACAACATTCAGCTTATGCGCCTGCATTTCTGGCAATGGCGGGCAGGTCGACCGCAGGGAGAAATCTTGTGTTTTCAGTAAGTTATATCGTAGAGATTTCTCCCTGGCCCCCTTCGGTCTGAGCTACATTCGGTCTGTCTTCGACCCTGCCTTCGCCATGAGCTCAGGCCGAATGTAGCTCAGCCCGAAGGGGGCTCATGTCGGACGAAGGCAGGGGCGCAGACAGACCGGGGTTCTATATAGC
>JAUWMM010000083.1 GCA_030613145.1 Desulfobacterales bacterium
ATCTCCATAAAATCGACTAATAGAACTGTTGAAAAAGAACTTTAATTCAAAAATGCCTTGCGGGGTATGGACGTACTTGTTTGTGGTAACGCGACATACGGTCGACTCGTGCATCCCTATGTCCCCGGCCACATCCCGCAATACCATTGGCTTCAAATAGGCAAACCCCTCTTCAAGAAAATCCCTTTGAAAAGAAACAATACTTTCAACCACCTTGTAAATGGTCCTCTGGCGTTGGTGAATGCTGCGAATCAGCCACACCGCAGACCGAAGTTTATTCTTGATGTAGTCCCTTGTATGGCCGGCAAACTGTTCACCTTTATTGCTGAGAGCTTCCTTATAAAAAGAGCTTATGCGAAGCTTAGGCATGCCGTCCTCATTGAGGACGATAACAAATTCATCCCCCACCTTGTACACAAAGACATCCGGGCTTATGTATTGGGGTTCTTCATCGCTGAACTGCCGGCCGGGTTTCGGTTCCATCGTGGTGATAATATCGACAGCAGAAAAGACTTCACCAAGCCCAATACCAAGTGCCCGGCAAATCGCCTTGTAGTTCTTGTTCTCTAGGTGCCTAAGGTGATTCTGGATAATCTGAACTATGATGGAATCTTGCAATCCAAGCTGCTTCACCTGAATCAATAGGCACTCGCTTAGATCTCGAGCACACACGCCTGCGGGATCAAAGGATTGCATCTTGCTCAGGACGGTTTCCACCTCTGATGTGTCTGCCTCGGCCAGGGTCGCAATCTCCTCTACAGTAGCCTGAAGATAGCCATCCTTGTTGAGGTTGCCGATGATCGCACTGCCAATCCTTTCATCTCTCCTGCTTGGAAGGGAAAGCAGAAGTTGCCACATCAGGTGTTCATTCAAGGACTCTTGCCGGGCCACGAAATTCTCATATTCCGGGGCTTCCCGTTTTTCAGTTTCAAAGTAGACAGACCCAGGGGTATTGTATTCCCCTAAGTAGTTAGACCAGTCAATATCTTCTCGTGCCTTTTCCTCCTCGGATACCGGCTCTAAGGGAGGCGGGTCTGGCGGGGCAGTTGTCAGCTCGCCACCAGCATCACTACCAGCGTCAACCTCAGCAGGTACCTCCTCAAGAAGCGGATTTTCCTCCACTTCCTCATTAATTGCATCCAACAGTTCGAGCCGGCACAACTGGAGAAGCTTGATGGCCTGCTGAAGCTGGGGTGTCATGACCAACTGCTGGGTAAGGCGAAGTTCTTGTCTAAGTTCTAAGGGCATTATAGTGTAATAAGGACCTGTAAGAATAAGGGAAGCTCAGGTCCCACTAATGCAAAGGGAATCTTGGCAGCAAGGCAAGACACTCTTGGCGAAGTTCCTTTGTCATAGCGATAGTCCGACACATCTTCTCCCATTTTCTCTGGAGATCCAGATAGTAGTTGAACACATTGTACTGAGGTACTGCATCAGTCCTCATCAAGAAAGTGTTATTCAGAAACTCCCTTGCAGACTCTTCGTCATGGGCGTGCTGTGCCAGCATGGCACACGCCCGTGAAATTTTGTCCTCCAGGTCTTCACCAAGAAAACCTCCGGGATAGGGCATCAATTCCTCGACAGAGACACAATCCATGTCCTCCATTAGGGTTTGCTGGCGGAGCTTAGCCCTTTCGTGGATGAAGCGGTATATATCCTGCCGGAGCCTCTTCCACAGGGGATGGAGTGGTGGAGGGGGATCGTGCACAATATACAATTGATTGTCAAAAAAGATAGGGAGCCTGAACATCCTCGCATTGATGACATATTCAATGTCTTCGCCCCGTGGAATACGGACATCAAAAGGAATAGTAGTAAAAAGGGCACGTGTGAGTACAAGGCATCCGCCAAGTACCAGGGGGGTTAGCTTAATGCGGGGTTGTGTTTCTACAAGGTGACAAAGGGCCTCGTTCAACAGATGTTCCAAATCCCAAAAGGCCTTCCATGGTTCGGGCTTTATGGCCCGGCGGTAGGCCTTTTGCGGATCAACGTAGTAACCCCCGACACCAGCAACGATCTTCCCCTCTATGGTCTTTCCCAGATGCTCCCTTGCTTTATGGAGAAAAAGAGGATCATCAATATATTCGTCGTCATCGATAAAAACAACTTCTTCGGCGCCCAGAATCTGGGCCACGATCAGCCCCGTATTTCTGATGTTTGCATAGCCATCCACGCATAGAAAATCGAGGGCATCCTGATCACAAAAATCTCGGAAAATCTCTTGCACCCTCGCCACTAGCGTACCGGGAAAAAGCAGGATCTTTATCCCGGTTTTGTCGGCAACCTTCTTGATGATCGCGGCCACCACTTGGTTGATTTGCTCCTGACTTTCCGGGGAATCGGTACCAGTGACCACCAGGACATGAAAGTCCTTTTCTTTGAGAATATTCAAACTCGTCAATGCCTTTTCAAGGCTGGAGCCTGTGTGACCAAATTGCTGGTCAAAGGATCTCATATTCACGGATTGTGATTCCATAGGAGCCGCTTTTGTCCAGTAAGAGGGGATGATAATTAATGTGCTCACGGTAAGAGTCTGATCATTGCAGTAACCTCCTAACCCGGATAAACCGGATCCAAGAAAAAATGCCTAAAAGGAGCTAAAGCCCGCCCTGGCGCGACAGAAGTTGGACCATGCCCAGTGGAGAAAAACCCGGCCTGGGCCAGGGTTAAGGAATGCGCCTCCGGCGCAACACATTTGAAATAGGCAGAATACCTCAACTTTAGACACTTTAGATCACTTTGCACTTGTTCATTTTCTGCCAGAAAAAACACGAATCTTAAAACTAAGCGCCTAGTGGATCAATTTACAATTGTTATTAATTTCAATCGCCTTTTTCTTAAGTGCCAGGGCAAAGGGGTCCCCTTTTTTTGCACTCTCCCGAAGCCTTATCATTAGATCATAATAAAAACGCCAGGCCTTTATCTGTTTGGCTACCCTGGTCTTAGTGTTTCGATAATATCGCTCTTGGGAAAATGCTATCTTACTTAACCGCTTTAGCCCCTCTTTTTGGTAGATAATGTCTTCCCTGTTTCTTCCCCCTTTCCCTGCTACAGACAAGACAAAACGTGTGAGGGCTAACATCCCTGGGAAAGGCTGAATGAATGATGCAGTAAAAAAGTTAAGTGTCTTTCTCACATCTTCAAAATCCCATCCCTTAATTTCGCAAAGCGCTCGGGCTAAGTGAGAAAAATTCCATATTCTCTCCAAGTCATATATCTTCTTATAAGGCTCTGCTATCTTGATCGACTCGGAAGCAAAGGACTGTTTTTCATGAATCATATGCAGGCCGGGGAAATAGACATACCTGAGGAGGTTTCCATCGTATTGGTCAAAAAGTACTGACAGGAGAAAAGCCTGGTCCTCGGCCCGGTGAACATGGGCATCTACAAAAGGGGCATACCGTTCCAACGCCTCTATCAAGAACCCTGTAGTGCCGCCAGTAACAAAGGTGCGCATGTAGGGATATTCATTGAGTATCTTTAGTGCTCTCCACTGAAGTTCCGGAGGAAATGCCTCCCCCCGAGTAATCAGGGCCTGGAGTAGCCCTTGATAGAACACGCCGGCTTCCCCTTCCGGAATACTCTCAGGGAGATCAGGAATGGAAGTGTCAGGAAGGAATAAATCATCTTTTCCAATCAGTTCATCCAGATTGGTTAGGCTTCCTGCAAAACAGCCGAGATATATGTCACGTTCGTTCTGATCCCGGGCAATGGCACCCAGGGTCGGGAGGGTAAAGGACTCCAGCCAGCACGACCCGGTTTCTCGGTAGAATCGCTCGGCTGGAAAGCTTTGGTCTGTGTCGATCTTTATCACAGCTTTGACCCGGGGCTTCATGAACTTGGCCAGAGAGCCAAAGGCCTTGAGAAAATTGTAATGCATTGCATAGTATCCCTCGACACCCAAAAAGGAGAGATAGCCTTCTATTTCCTTATCCGGTATCTCCGGAAAATAGTGTTTGGCAGCCGGGGCCAAGACATCCTTGATAAGACGCTTCACATCGATTTGGCTGTAAAGGTATGGCTCTACAATTTCGAGTTCTGGGAGGATACCGCTCTTGACGGCAGCAGCATATTGACATTTCAGCACTTCTCTGGCGACTCTGCCAAGGTTTTTCCCTCCATGAGTAGGACTTATGGAAATATAGAGAGGAACTTTGTCTCCCTGTCTAATATGGTGCTTCAATGCAGATTCCTCTATCTCAATCTCTGCGCGGAAGCTCTCCTCCAGTCTTCTCAAACAGTGAATAAACTCGCTGGCATGTACCGCATCCTCAGTGGTCGCCATCTCCATAGAGTGATCAAAGTACCAGTCAACCGGCAATCCCATGGCGGACTTAAGGCTCTTTTCTGCCCATCCTGGAAGTTCCTCTGGAATAAGCGATTCACTTTTGGGTGGTGTGACCAGCACATTGGCTGTAAAGACAACTTCCTTTATAGGGTCGGCGATGAAATTCTCATTATTTGCGATCAGTCTTAGCCGATTCTGCCTCTGAATATCCTTTACAATGTCCTGTGCATCAAACTGGAACAGAGCCTTAGCGGCCAAGGGGTTAAAGATCTCCAATCTGGCCGCCTTCAGCCGGTCCGGGTCCCCGGTCTGGATCACGTATTGTAGCTGCTTCACCACCGCACCATCTGACTTGAGCCGTCTTATGGTTTCTTCTTGGATGATTTCATAGAATTTCAGATAGGTCTCCTTTTCCTCGCTGGACATAGCGTCTGGCGCCTCCAAGTAGTCCCTGGCTCTTTGAAACAACGGGTGCCCTTTCCCACAAAGACATATCAGCATGGCGGCATTGATTTTGACTAACTCGCCAGAAGGGGCTTCAAATTGCTGTGTCAGGTCAATCTTGTCTATAGCGTCCTTGTGGCCCAAGAAAGCAGACCAAAACTTGGCGATCAGTTTTTTCAAATCAGTATCCGGCATAGTAGTCCTGCTACAAAAAGAGATGAAGCCAAACCAGGAAGACTTTAATATACGGAGTATAGGAGAGGGGGCTTTGTGGGTCAAGTGGAAAGCATCACCGGATATTGCTTAATATCCCCAGTTTATTGTAAAAGCGCCCGAAAATGTTTATTTAAAGGCCAAATATTGCTTGGTTTGTCCTTCAAAAAGAGATAAATATGCAGCATGGAACCGCATAAAAAATAGATGAAATCGTAAAAAGTCTTTTGCGAATAACAATGAGCATTTTGGGGAAAAAGCACTCAATATGTTCAGCGTCAAGAAAGGCTAACTGTTTGAGGGCGTTAGCCCGAGTTGAGCGCCATGCTTCACTACGTGTTAGCATTTTAGCTGAACATCTTGAGTGCGCCCAAAATGCTCACGGAGTGAGGAAAATTAGCTTTATACGAGACCATCAAAAATAGAAGGTGACAAGATGACCGATAATAAGTGTATTGGACCAATAAGTAGTCTTGATTATCTGGAGAAATTGCTCAATGAGGGATATACTATTAAAGGTCCAAGGAATGATCCCTCAAGGGATTTGATTTCATTCAAGGCTTTCCTGAAAAAGGGAAAGGAATTTGCCCCCGAAGACTGGCTATCAAGTATGGGATACGAATTTGTAGAACCAAACAAATTTACTAAAGGCCATAGAATTGCATACAAAATAATTGATGAATTCCCTGATCAACGATTTAATTCAAACTATAGCCTGGTCAAAGGGGAGAGAGAAATCCTTTTATATTTAAAGACAGAGATGCCGAAGAATGAACAATCCTCTGCTCAATCCGCAATTTAAGAGTCCCTGTGTTTTGGTTTTTTCTTCGAAGTCATGGCCTCTATCTCCTGCCTGATGAGCTTTTTTCTGGACCAGCGTTCGAGCTTTCCTATCAGGCCGCATTTATATGCCTGATCCACCTTTTCTTCCTGTAGCTTCAGCCCTTCGGGGCCGCGCATTGCTGTCTGCAGACAAGCTTTAGCATGAGAGCACTTCATGCATTCTGGAGGGCTTGTGCGCAGCCCCTCCTCACCAACAGGAAAAACCGTATCCAGCTGACCAAAGCAGTCAGGATGTTCGATGATGCTGGATGCTGGATTCTGGATTTCAGGTTTCATTTGTTTTTCCAGTTATTACCGCTTGACAGTCCAGTTCTGAGTACCACAGAGCCAGAAAAAAGGAAAGCCCCTGACGTGTCAGACACACATGTTGGGGGCTTTTTTGTCCGTTCTCATCTTTCTTCTGTCCATTCTGTCCTCAACAAATGGTTACCCTACAGAATCCGTGAAAAAACCTGCCTCGCCGGTAATCACTATAAAATATTCACTCCATCTTCAACGTTTCTGGAGCACCGTAGTTTCGCTAAAAATTTTGCTATGACACGGTCAAACTTAAAAGCTGTTTCGATACCCTTTGACGACTCAATTTTAGCAATTTTTGTCAATAGTACTTGGCATAGCGTCAAAAAATTGTACCTGTTTGAAGGCGTCAGCCCGAATATTACAATTTTGGCGAAGCGAGTTTAGAACTTTCATTAGGGTTTATATTCTTGAAATCGGATCACCTGTATGCTCCTAAGACTCTATCCCTCAACAAGCTGAATTGATACAAAAAACTTCACTTGGGTTTCCCGGATAACCAGATTTCAGAATCTATCCATGTTGTTCGCAAATCAGCCCTCTTCCCAGACACGTAAGGTGTTACGAACTTTCAAGATATAAACAATCAGACCAGGGAAAAGGGTTTTTTAAAGCGACCAAGGCGGACAAGTAAGGGTTGGCAGGATTAAATGAGCTGAAAGCCTGGCCAGATAGGCCAGGAATGCTTATTTTATATTAAAAGCATCATGTTTCCAAATCGGCTTCGGCCCACTTTTTGCAGCAAAATAGCACAGAGATCTATGAGCATGGATCGGCCTGTTCTCCCTAGCAAAGATAATGGTCAGCCTTAAAAAAAGCTGTCCGAGAATAACGTTTTTACAATTTTCAACCGGTTGCATTGTGCCCGGCGATATAGTATATTTAGTGTGAAAATAGATTGATCGGATAGTTAAAACAGGGGAATTCTCCAGCATATTCCATTAACCCAACTTAAGATGGGAGGTCCCATGGCTAACTCGAATGATAATACGCTTCATCATCATCTGACTGCCGTCAAAGAAGGTAAACGAAGTTTTGAAAACGCCTTTCAAGCAGTGACCAGGATGATCTTGCAAAGTAAAATTGAAAAAGTCGTCGTGAACGGCAAAACAACATACGATTTCAGTATTTTTCGTACCGGCAAGAAGCATATCATTAGCATGTACGACGAAATCAACAGTTTTGTCTCT
>JAUWMM010000222.1 GCA_030613145.1 Desulfobacterales bacterium
TTTTAGGGATCGTATTATTCGGGCTGCCAAGCTAGATGTTCATCTGTATGAAGAGGTTGAAGCTGACAAGGGGGCAATGGGTCAGGCCATGGGGGTTGTTGTTCTATCCAGTATAGCAGCTGGAGTCGGAACCATTGCAAGAGGGGGGCTTGGCGGGATGTTGATAGGAACTATCCTTGCCCTTGTCGGGTGGTATGTCTGGGCCTATATCACTTACATTATTGGCACGAAGTTGCTCCCAGAGCCACAGACCAAAGCAGATTATGGTGAATTGCTTCGCACCATCGGCTTTTCGAGTTCTCCAGGCTTGATCCGAGTACTAAGTATCATCCCCGGGCTGGGCCCAGTGATTTTTCTAGTGGCCTCAATTTGGATGCTGGTAGCAATGATAATTGCGGTTAGACAAGCTCTTGATTATGAGAGCACATTACGGGCTGTGGGTGTTTGCGTGATCGGTTGGATCATTCAAGCATTAATCCTCATGTTACTCCTTTCTATTTTTGGTGGTGCCCCAAGACCAGGCTAAGTGGGAAAAAGTCACGCCATGAAGGTGATTTACAAAACCACGGGCGATGCGCATGAGTTTGCGCCCCTTGCTGTCATATTATACTATGGCGGCTGTGCGTATGGCTGCCTTTATTGCTATGGTCCCCGGACAATTAGACGAATGCGGAAATCTGTCGAGAATCACGCCAGACTCAGGCAAGATGTCCTCAGATGTCTTGATAGGGAAGCCCGGAGAATCAGAGGGGATGACAGTGAAATATTGGTCAGCTTCAGCTCCGATCCTTACCAACCCCTTGAAACGCGGTTCAAAACCACAAGGCAGGCCATCCGGATTCTGATCGATAATAGGTTGCGGGTTATGATTCTGACAAAGGGTGGGATGCTTGCTGCCAGAGACTTCGATTTGTTGGAGAGTTATGACAGATGCAGGTTCGGGACCTCAGTAGTCTTCACGAACCAGACCGATGCCTCACAGTGGGAACCAAATGCGCCCCCGATAGCCGATAGGATAAAGGCTATACACCAAGCGCACGGGAGAGGCATTAAAACATGGGTGTGCCTGGAACCTGTCATTGACCCTGACCAGGCTTTGGAGTTGATACGAGAGCTTCATCCAGTTACAGGCCATTGGAAAGTTGGCATTCTCAACTACCGTAAACTGCCTAACCCGGTGAACTGGATAAAGTTCAGGGAAGATGCCACGAACCTCTTGGATTCACTGGGGGCCGATTATCACCTCATGCAGAGTTTGACGGAAACGTACGTTTAACCATTGGTGGCGTTATTGACTAAGTTGACTTGGGAAGTTTGTGGACGTTCTATAATTTTACAGTTTCTAACCCTAATTGAGCGATACTCAATAAGGGGTAGTTTATGCACATAGAAATCATTGGAGCTGAATCCCTGGGCGTCAGGGGACTTTGCTGTTTTGTAGAAACTATAGATAGAAAGATACTGATTGATCCTGGAGTTGCTTTAGGCTTTGTCAGGCATAAGTTACTCCCCCATCCTATCCAAATTGCTAAAGACGAAAAAGTCCAAAAGAGAATTTTTGATATGTGGAGTCAGGCTACGGATATCGTACTGAGCCATTTCCACGGAGACCATGTTCCTCTGGCAGATGCCAACCCTTACCAGCTAGATATTACCAGGCTAATCGGATTGAATCCGGACGTTAGGATATGGACCAAGGACCCATCCCATTTGTCCCCTACTGAGGCGAGGCGGGCAACATCTCTTACTACTATTTTGCATGTCTGCTTGATTTCAGCGGAAGGGAAAAAAGATGGCCCAATGACATTTTCTGGGCCGGTGCCTCATGGGGAGGCAAATGATACTCTTGAGACTGTCATAATGACGAGGATTGAAGAAGACGAAGTATTTGTTCATGCCTCTGATATTCAACTACTCGATGACGAGACGGTTTCCGAGATAATCCATTGGAAACCTGACATTGTATTGGCGGGCGGCCCTCCGATTTATTTGTCCCGGTTGTCTGAGGATCAAATTAAAAGGGCCTGGCATAATGCAGAAAGGCTCTGCCGGGCAATTGACCGTGTGATTCTTGATCACCATTTAATGAGAAGCCGTGAGGGGCTTGAATGGCTAAAACGGTTATCGTCGAAAACAGGGAAACCTGTTATGTGTGCTGCTGACTTTATGCACAAACGTCGTTTATTGTTTGAAGCAGATCGCGAAGGTTTATATAAAAGAATGCCTGTCCGGAATGGATGGCATGACGATTATGCAAAAGGCAAGGTTTCTACTGACGATTATCAGAATATAGCCAAGTAAAAAAACCATCATTGGGGAATGCCTGGAACGCTGATAAAAATGAATATCAGATACCACTTCAATTGGGTTTGAATCAATTGAGGGAGTGCCCATCCACGAATCGAAAAAACTCAATGGGCACAAGCGTAAGTTTCCAATTCAGAAATGAGCAATTTTCTGCAAGGTCAAGGAAAACAAGGGGTTGCGCGGAGGCGTACCGAGGTACGTCGCACAAGCAACCCCGCAGTCTTGTCAGCCTCTGGCTGATTGACGCCGATTCAGCCGTTCAGCCGTTCAGCCGTCGTAGCCGAGGCTACTATGGCGAAGTCGGCTCGCAACCAGTGCTTTGGTCTCCGACGCGCCAAAGCCGCTATGGCGACGGAGCGCGAAGTCGGCTCGTAGCCAAGCAGGCGACTATGGCGAAGTCGGCGATTGCGGAAAAGGGCCATTTATGGATGGAAACTAGGTAATATTTAAGATATGAGCCTTTGTTGCTTTACATCCTGAGAGGCGTCATGGCGGACTTTCGCAGGCTCAAGCGGCAGGTGCTGGCCGTTCTCAAGGCCCCTGACTGGGAGAAGGGGATTGAGTCTCTGCTTGACATCCCGTCCTGGAAAATAATCGGCCCCCTGTTTTCTCTACTGCTTCAACCGCCTGACATCAAATGGCACGCCGGCACGGCCGTTGGCGTAGTCGTGCCCGGGATGGCGGAACAAGACATACGCGACGCCTTGGCTGTGATGCGCCGGTTTCTTTGGAACATGCAGAGAAATTCCTCCAATTCCGGGTGGGGCATTTCCGAATCCATGGGCGAGGTCATGGCGCAAAGCGAACGCCTGGCCAAAAGATTCCATAAGCAGCTCATTTCCTATATACAGAACCCCGACTGCTTCGGTTCAGGCAACAATTACATAGAACACCCGCAGCTTCGGCAGATGGCGTACTGGGGTATAGGGAGACTCTCCGAGGCACGTCCCGGGCTTACGGTCCAAGCTGTCCCTGACCTGCTTCAAGCCCTGCCCGCGGAAGGGGACGCTTCAAAGGGGCTCATCTGCTGGACCCTCGGCTCCCTCAGGGCAAAAGAGGCCCAAAGCGCCCTAACAGAACTCGTTGAATCCATAAGCAAAATTGAACTTTACCGAGACAGAAGGCTCACGACGGTGACCCTGGGCGCATTGGCCAAAGAGGCCCTTGAAGCTATTACCGCCTAAAAGGAGGAAACGTCGAATGTCGAAGGGACATAGGATCATGCCTGACGGCTTCCGTGAAACTCTGCAGTTTTACCTCATTGATTGCAAGACGGCTTTAGGCAAGGCCATTGATATCTTTATTATCATCCTGAACCTTTGTGTATGCGCCATATTGGTGATTGAGACCTACCCTGTTTCCGAAGCAACGAGGCAGTTGCTATGGAAAATGGAGGTAATTATTGTTCTGTTTTTCATCATTGAGTATGCGGCAAGGCTTTATGGCGCAAAGAGCAGGCTCAAGCAGCTGGTGGATATATATAGCATCATTGACCTTATAGCCATATTGCCGACCCTTTCCCTGCTTATTCTTCCTCTGTTCGGTATCACGCTAAATTTCGATTTCGTTAAGTTGATAAGAGTTTTCAGGATGTTTAGAATATTCAGGTTTCTGAGATTTACCGCAGATCCTGATTTTTTCTTTGGCAGTCTCACCTTGCAGGTGCTAAAAGTTGTAAGGGTTTTTTTAACCATATTCATGATATTCTTCATCTCTTCAGGACTTTTCTTCTATGTCGAGAGCGGCATCAATGCTGATGTGAGGACTTTCGGAGACGCATTTTACTTCACTGTTGTTTCTCTGACAACCGTGGGATTCGGGGATATAACCCCCATGTCAGAGGGGGGGAGATGGGTCACTGTTTTGATGATTCTCTCAGGCATCATTCTCATACCCTGGCAAGTGAGCAGGATTGTCAAAGAATGGGTACACATGGCGTCAAAAAAGGAAATCATATTCCCGGGATGCGGACTCCGTTACCATGACAAAGATGCCTCACATTGCAAGTCCTGCGGGCATCTTATATACCAGGAATATACAGGAGATTGACCGGCCGCTGAGAACGCCCCGGTTAAACCTGAAAGCATGAGACCTTTGAA
>JAUWMM010000153.1 GCA_030613145.1 Desulfobacterales bacterium
CGCAATCGCCGACTTCGCCATAGTAGCCTTTTGGCTACGAGCCGACTTCGCCAAAGCACTGGCTGCGACGGCTGAACGGCTGAATCGGCGTCAAACTGCGGAACTGCTTGTGCGACGTACCTCGGTACGCCTACGCGCAACCCCTTGTTTTCCTTGACCTTGCGGAAAATTGCTCATTTCTGAATTGGAAACTTACGCTTGTGCCCATTGAGTTTTTACGATTCATGGATGGGCACTAATGAGAGACTATCCGAATATCTTATTGAATTTGTGTGGTTTTTGGTTTTGAGAAAGCCGGACATCAATGAAAAATTGCTTTACTAATGGACATCGATGTAATATCTGTTTGGCGTACTGCGTATAGATTTTAAGAGAATAAATTTAGGAATTGCGAATTTGGGAATTTAGTCCCTTAGTTCTAAAGTTCGTGTTTTTTCTGGCAGAAAATTGAAAAACAATCACGAAAACACGAAAGGACGAAAGCACGAAAGAGAAAAAGACCAAAGTACAAATAAATGCAATGCGCATATAATTCAATGTGAGAGACATTGGCAATTTGTCGTTGGGATTTGACTCGACATTTGGTTTTAGTATCTACTTGCTTTTTTTCGTGTTTTCGTACTTTCGTGTTTTCGTGATAAATTTATTTTGGTTCCGGCTTGTCCGGGTTAGGGTTTAATATGAGGTATGAGCTTGAACACATGGGCACCGAGTTTGGTACAGGATGGTTTGCATGCACGCCCCAGGAAAATTTAGATTTTGAAGATGCTCTTGAATACATCAAAGATCATCCCAATGATGATTTCATGCATAAGTACCTCCTTGAACTGGCAGGAAAATTTGGGCCCAACCTGACACGCCAATTGATAGAAAGGGGGAAAGACAAGAACCCCCATCTCATGGCACTTATGTATGAAGCCTGCATGCTCAACAACAGATTGCACGCCTTGACACGTGAATTCGACGGAATAGACATCAAAGGATTAGCACAGTACACACCTTTGATTTATGTCAACTGGACCTTGAAAAAAGGGGAGGACGAGAAGGCTTATTGGCTCAGGCTTTTTTCCGAGAATATCCTCCGACACAAACCCCCAACACTTGTGGATGAATTGGACTTCTCCATTCCCATTGAGCAGGAAGACATGGATGCATGGGCAAACAGGGTGATACCGATCAAAGCCTTGTTGGATCAAACCGGAAAGGGGATATCGTCAAAAGATACCGAAAAAAAGCCCGGTCCCGTGGAGACTTCTATAAGGGCTATGGAAAGGCTGAAGACTGTGGACCTAGAGATTGGACCTGAAATGGAAAACCTGGCCAGCCTCAGTCCTTATGCCCTTCAAATGCAATGGTTCCTGCGTGTCAGCGTATCAACAGGGAGAAACCATTGGCAACTGACAGGGCTTCAGACCAGCTACGGTAAGGGGCTCAATATTGACCAGGCGAGGGCCTCCTGCTTGATGGAAGTGGTTGAAAGGGTATCGTCATTTGCCGGTTTTGATTCCTGCGGTTCTCTCCATTACAAGGATGGCCACCCTTTGTTTCAAGCCCGCCATGAAGACTTGACGGAAAAGTCTTATGAGGTATTGGACCCCAATGATATGCATCTTGAGGTCCCCTATCAAAACCAGCCCCTGTATTGGATTGTCGCAGAAAGAGTGGATGAAAACGGGACACATCCTATATATATACCGGCTCAGCTGATCTTTCTCTTTTGCAATCTCGACGAAATCTGCCTTACAAGTGGTCTGCCCTCGACTGGTCTGGCATCGGGAAATACGCTTGAGGAGGCCAAGCTGCATAGCCTACTTGAGGTTATAGAAAGGGATGCGGAAAGCGTTATGCCCTATTCTAGCGAAAGGTGTTTTTTGCTGGAATCCGACGATCCTCCGGTAAAGGACATTTTGCATCGTTGCAGAAAGGAAGGTATCCAGATCCAATTCTTGGATATCACATCTGAATTTGGCATTCCATGCTACAAAGCTTTCATTCAAGGCCCAGGCGGAGAAATTCTCAAAGGGTGCGCAGCACACCTGGATGGGAAAAGAGCGGTTGTCTCTGCACTGACCGAGGTACCGTTCCACTCATCCTGGTTCCGGACTGTGCCCGCACCCTGTGGCCTGAAAAAGGTAAAGGACGAAACCTTAGCAGATTATTCGTCAGGCAACGTCGCCCAGGACTTGAGGCTTTTGGAAAGGCTTTTGGTCGCAAACGGCTTCAGACCGATCTATGTCAATCTGACGCGAGAGGATCTGGATATACCCGTCGTAAAGGCCCTCATTCCGGGACTCGAGATGTTTGCAGAATTCGACCGTTTCTCCACCCTAAGCCCTCGGCAATTCGTCCATTACCTGAACCTCTGGAAGTAATACAATCCCACCATACGAACCCTGTTCAAGAAAAGGCAGAAAACAACTTGACAACTCAGAGTTCGCTCCCTATATTGCGTTTTAAGCATATGCTTATAAAGGAGTGCAAATGGTACGTCCTCAAAAGAGTCGCCTTGTCATGATCGATCCACTGATAAACTATTTTAAACCACGCGGGGTACCAATGGTGGATTTAAAACAGGTCCAGTTGACCGTAGATGAACTCGAAGCGTTAAGGCTTGCCGACTTGTTGGGGATGTCCCACGAAGAAGCAGGCAAACAGATGGAGGTGTCACGAGCGACATTCGGGCGTATTATTGAAAAAGCACGAAAGACCGTAGCAGATGCGTTAATCCACGGAAAGGCGATCAATGTGGAGGGGGGAAATTACAAAAGGGTAGATCCGACCACCAACCGGGTCTTTCTGTGCGACCAATGCCAATGCCGGTGGGAAGAACCACCCGGCACAGGGCGACCTGAAAAATGTCCGTCATGTGGACATCAAGAGTTCCGCCGGATAGTGGACAAGGGGTAAATGCTTCTCCCGGCTGCATGGTCGGTGTGTTCACTGGAACCATCACATGAAATCGTAACCCAATCAACAAAGAAAGGAGGCAACAAATGGCAAAATTGACGCAAGACATGAAAGATGTGATGGAAAAAACCAGGGGTTATGCTGTGGCTACTTGTACCAAGGATGGCACCCCTAATGTGGTTCCAATTCATTTTGTGAAAATCCTTTCGGATGATGAGATAATGATGGCTGATATCTTCATGAAAAAAACCTTTGAAAACATCCAATCGAATCCGGTTATAGCTGTTTCATTCTGGGATTGGGATGTCAAACCCCGCAAAGGGTATCAATTCAAAGGAACTCCCAGGATTGAAACATCGGGCAAGATCTATGATATGGCGGTTGAAATGGTTAAAGCTGAAAAACCTGATCTCACAGCCAAGTCTGCCGTTATTGTGAAGATTACAGACATTTTCGTGACCAGTCCCGGGCCAAATGCCGGCAAGAATGTGGAGGAGATCAGTTAGCTTCGCTACGCTCCGTAGTAGGGGCGGGTTTATCCCGCCCTGTGGCGGTCGGCATAAAGCCCTACAGTCGTAGGAATTTCCATAACTTGTAGAGATTCCGAGAGATTTAGATTTAGTTAGAAGGATTCAAAGGAGCCAACCATTTATGAAAATAGCTATTTCATCAACAGGACCTGACCTAGAATCAGAGGTCGACCCCCGATTCGGGAGATGTCAATATTTTATGATTGTGGATCTGGATGACATGAGTTTTGAAGCAGTTGCAAATACAAACCTGTCTCAAGGAAGTGGTGTGGGGATCCAATCGTCCAAGGTGGTTGCTGACAAGGGGGCCAAGACTGTGCTCACTGGAAATGTTGGCCCCAAGGCATACCAGGCCCTTTCAGCAGGAGGTCTTGAAATAATTACAGGTGTATCAGGCATTGTGCGTGAGGCCGCTCAGCAATACAAGAACGGGCGATTACAGGCAGCCAATAAACCTAACGCTCAGGGCCATTCCGGCTTCCAGGCCACTGCCAACCAACCCCAGGGCTCTCGGCCCGGGCAAGTTCCTGACTCTGGCTTCGGAATGGGTCGCGGCATGGGATGTGGTCGCGGCATGGGCATGGGGCGAGGTATGGGCATGGGGCGAGGTATGGGAGGAGGCCTCAGTGGCCGATCTGCCATGGCGTCTTCAGGCCAGGTTACAAAGGAAGAAGAGCTAACCCATCTCAAGGAAGATGCCCGGATATTGCGCGAGCAAATGGATGAAATCCACAAGCGAATCAAAGAGTTTGAAAATGAAAAACCATAAAAATTGAATTGCAACCCTATTTACTTATTAAGGAGGCTACAATGCCAAGAGGAGATAAAACAGGCCCAAGTGGTCAAGGCCCTGGAACTGGTAGAGGCATGGGACAAGGTGGCGGTGGAGGCGGTGGAGGCGGTGGCCGCGGTGGAGGCGGGGGCCGTGCCCTTGGCCCTGGTGGAAACTGCGTTTGTCCGGACTGCGGTGAAAGAGTATCCCATCAGCAGGGAAAACCCTGCTTTGAGGAAAAATGTCCCAAGTGCGGGGCGACAATGACACGGGGATAGGTCGTATGGTTATTTGTATTGCGAGCGGAAAAGGTGGTACGGGCAAAACCACCATCGCCACCAACCTGGCCGTTTCACTAAATGGGGGGGTGCAGCTGTTGGATTGTGATGTTGAAGAACCCAATGCCCACCTTTTTATGAAACCTGAAATCAACCACACTGAGACAGTAGAAATACCGGTCCCGGAAGTCGATCTTGACAGGTGCGATTTCTGCGGAAAGTGCTATGAAATCTGTCAGTTCAGTGCCATTACAGTCATAGGAGAAAAGGTCCTGACGTTCCCTGAGCTCTGTCACAGTTGCAAGGGGTGCATGATGGTCTGCCCAAAGGAAGCCATAAGCGAGAAGGGACGGGCCCTTGGCGTATTGGAAAAAGGTACATCCGGGTCAGTAGAGTTTGTTCATGGCCTTTTGCGGATTGGCGAGGCAATGTCTCCGCCTCTTATCGACCGTGTGAAGGAACACATTGATCCTCAGAAAATTGCCATCATAGATGCCCCACCAGGGACATCGTGCCCGGTGATTGCAGCCCTGAAGGGTTCGGACTTTGCGATTTTGGTGACCGAACCTACGCCCTTCGGATTAAACGACCTGAAGCTCGCCGTTGAGGCTATACGTATTCTGAAGATTCCACTTGGCATTATTATCAACCGTTCCGACGTCGGAGACGACCAGGTCGCCAAATATGCTATAGAGGAAAGCATTCCGATTTTGATGGAGATTCCAAATGACCGTAAAATTGCTGAGGCCTATTCCCGTGGCATCATGATGGTGGACATCAGGCCTGAGATGAAGGATGAGCTTCGAGCGGTCTAAGAATAAATAACGGAGTGGGTCGGATGAAAGCGCTGACGATTATTAGTGGAAAGGGGGGCACCGGAAAGACGAGTGTGGTGGCCTCTTTTGCAGCCATTGCCCAAAACAAAGTTTTGGCTGATGCTGATGTGGATGCGGCCGCCCTCCACTTGCTACTCACCCCTGAAATAAAGCACGAAGAAGATTTCAAGGGGGGCCGAACCGCCCAGATAAACCTGGAAATCTGCACTGAATGCGGGGAATGCCTGGAGCGCTGCCAGTTTAACGCGATCAGCCCGGACTTTGTAGTGGACAAGATCGACTGTGAAGGATGCGGCG
>JAUWMM010000287.1 GCA_030613145.1 Desulfobacterales bacterium
GCCACCAATCCCATGTTGTCCGTGGGCCTTCACTTTTAAAAAGCGGTGCCCATCGGTTATCGCTTGCTGGATTCGTTCTTCCAGAACTCGGGATTCCAAACGATGACCCTGCTCCATCCCGGCAATCCAACCTGGTTGTTGATTTTTCATATCGATGTCTCTGACTTAGCTCATGGCTGATAGCTCTAAGCTCATAGGTCTTGATCCTGTCTGGAGAATCTCCACTATGGGCCCATAAGTGCTAAGTTATTTGGTAAACATTCACAGGTTGCATTTATTCCGTACGGAATTGTTTTGAAAGATGAACGTCGAACATCGAACATATTAAAAGATGAACGTCCAACATCCAACTCGCCACAGGCGAGCAAGCACTTGTCCGCCTCAGGCGGATCGAACGTCCAACGTCGAATGAAAAACGAATATCCAATACCGAACATTCAACGGCTATTTCTGTTTCTTCATCTTTTCACATTCAACATTCGATGTTGGACGTTCGATGTTCGATGTTCATTTTTTTCAGTAAACCTTCCACAGTTCATCCTGTGCAAAAATAACTTAGCGCTTATGACCACACCCCCACACCGTTGAAATTACCTCAAACTCTCTGCTCGATTGATAGAAGCTGTTGCACAACTCTTTGACTACTCCATAAAAAAAGACGCCCCTTGACGGTTCTTTTCAAAACCAAGTTCTATGCTGGCAATTATGTAAGCATAGGAAAGAGCGGACTTTCGTGTCAAGGGAAAAAGCTTGGCGAACTCTCCCTACCCTCATAAATAGCGGCCGAACTCCAGAGTCTTTTTGTTGATACTGATGCGCATGTGTTGCTGGATCATCTCATGGCCCGTGTCCGTGAAAGGGAGGTAGACCAGGGTCGAATTCTTTTCTGTAAAACTGACCATGGGAAGCAGAGGGAAGATTTCCCTCTCGGTAATGGCCGACCCGGCCAGAGTTAGCTTCATGCTCTGAGCGGCCTCGCTTTGGGGCATTGTCACGGGGTAGAGGCCCTGCTTGGGTATTGTTTCTTTCATCTCGAAGTCTTTTTGTGAGATTGTCAGCTGGCCGGACAGGCGTAAGAAAATCTTGGGACGGATTTTAAAAGCCGGGCTCCAGAAGCACATGTTCTGGTTTTCCCAATTCCCTTGCACCACCCTGGGCTGTTTGGTTACCCGGACGAAATCAGCAAAAGAATTGATTTCCACGCCTTTGGCACAAGCCTCTATTTTCCAGAAGGGCAAATAGACTGTGTTTTCACCCCGGCCCTGAACCAATACCAAACCTACCCTGACAAACTTGCCTTCCGAGACCTCCCATGCCGTGCTGCAGTTGCTGCAGGTCAGGACCACGCTGTCCCTTTCGCCGTCAAGATTCCACCCGCATTGCGGGCATAACGTGGCCATAAAGGTGAGACCCCGTGGGGGATTACTTCTTATGGCAGACCCAAATATATCTTGGTCCTGGGAAAGCTTTACGATGGGATTCTTTGTGATTGCGTCAAAAACTTTTCTATCCTGCACAAATAAGGGCAAATAGATTATGCTCAGGGTCTCGCCGATATAGGCACGGTGAAAAAGCTGCCCCGAGGCGGAACGCGAGGTGTGCTTTCCTACCTTGGCCAGTATGTCGGCCAGCCTCAGAGAACACTTTAGAAACGAGCCTGCTGTGTGCGGACCAACGAATTTCATCTCCATGGCCTGTGGCCTCAGCCCAAGGGATACGGGAAGTCCCTTGACCGGCGCCCCCAGATGCGTGATGTCCACGACGCGGTGGCCGATGGTCTGGCCCTGGCACAAATACACGTTGCCCTTAAAGCGGATGTATGGGGCGTAAATGATGTCCTTATCAGGTGCCTTATCAGGTAATATCAATCGGTAATAATCAGGGGCAAAGAGAAAGCTTTTGACATTGCAATAGGGACAGCTAAGTAGATGATCGGTTTCCTCTATCCTGATGGGCGCCCCGCATTGTGGACATTCTTGCTCTACTGTAAGGGCCATTCTACCCTAGTGTCCATCCAGAAATGGTAGATTTTGTTCCGAGACAAGGCCGCCCCAGAGAAATATGCTTCGCATTTCACAGGGCAGGCACAAAGGTTTCTACCGCAGGCGTAGCAGCGCTACGTTGAGGATAGAAACCTGCGGAGAACGCCGTATCGGGGCAAAAGATGCCGTTTAAGGATGGACACATCATAGCTTTTCCCCACAACTATTGCAGAAAACAGAGCCGGGCAGGTTTTCAGCCTTGCACTGGGAGCAAACCTTGGGAACCGGTTTTTCGTCCGCCGGGTGTCCGCATTTGGAGCAGAATTTTGCATTGGGTGCCAAATTCTTGCCGCAGTTGACGCATTGATCGAAAACTAGTTGCTGATGCCCGCAGTGAGGGCAGAACTTAGCCTCCTTATCAATTGGAAGCTTGCAGTCCGGGCAATAACTCTCCTGTGGCACGGCAGTCGCCGCAGGCCCGCCACGCGGCCTAAACATGTCTGCAAACATGGCCGGCATCATAAGACCCATGCCCATGCCCATGCCGGAACCAGCCTCGCCAGTGGACTCAGCGGCCTTTTCCATAGCCATGGCCGCTTTCATCTTGACCAGCCTGTCCAGATCCTGAATCACGCTCCGGCGGCTCTTGTCGTCAATCGCCTTTTGCACCTCGGGTGGCGGCGTGATGGAACCGGTGTATAACTGTGTCAGGCCTATCCCGAAGTGGCTGAAATCGAGCTCCAAACGTTTCTGGAGACCTGCGGAGAGTTCTTCGTATCGTCCCGGGAGATTAAGGATGCTGTCCAGGTTCTCGCCCAGATGGTCGTTAAAGCGCGACACAATGACGCGTCCTATGTATTCCTCGATCTCCTCTGTGTTGAATTTGCCCATGGTGCCCACCAGGGTATTTATGAACAACACCGGCTGAATCACCTGAATGTTGAATACACCGTGGGCACGCAGTCGGATGAGCCCCAGTTCCGAATCTTTAAAGGCTACAGGGTCCCTGGTCCCCCATTTGAGGTTGGGGAAGACCTTCATGTTGACCATATAGACCTCAGCGCGTAGGGGGCTGGTCATGGCCCAGGGCAAAGCCAGAATCTTGGTTAGAACCGGGATATTTGCCGTCTTAAGTGTGTGACGGCCAGGTCCGAAGGCGTCACAGGCCTTGCCCTTGTAAAACAGGATGCCCACCTGGCTCTCGCGCACTGTCAGTTGCGCCCCGAATTTAATTTCACCGGAGCCCCCTTCGGGTATCCTATGAACCAGCTCCCGACCGGTTTCATCAAACCATTCTATACCCTCTAAGAAGATGATGTTATTGGTGCCCATTTTTCCCTCCTGTTTTAGCTGTTCCAACAGGCGTATTCA
>JAUWMM010000011.1 GCA_030613145.1 Desulfobacterales bacterium
TGGATTTTATTGGCTCCCCAAACTCGTGGATGCGCCCCGCCCCTACTCGTAAATGAGAGCGTTGCGCGCAGGCAAAGCGAGACAGCCGGGGCGAGAGCGTTGGCAGGCGGGTCCCCGCCCGAAAGAGTGGCAGCTATTGGACATCTTACCCGCCCGTTAATTTTTCAATCCTTTTTCCCACTGGCGGGTGGGTGCTGAAAAGGTTCATGAGGCTTTTTCCGGACAAGGGGTTCATGATGAACATGTGGGCTGTGGCCGGTTCGGCCTTCATGGGTATCTGCCGGGAGGCCGAGGATATCTTTTGCAGGGCACTTGCCAGGCCATGGGGGCTACCAGCAAAAGAGGCACCCGCGGCATCGGCTGCATATTCCCTGGATCGGGATATGGCCATCTGAATCAACATGGCCGCAATTGGGGCAAGGATCGACATGGCAATGAGGCCGATCATGCCCCCGCCATCGTCATCATCGCGCCCCCCGAAACCAAACAGGGCAGCCCACCTGGCCATGCTGGCGATCATCATGATGGCACCGGCCAGGGTAGCCGCAATCGAGCCGATCAGGATGTCCCGGTGCTTTACATGGGCCAACTCGTGAGCGAGTACCCCCTTTAGCTCGTCTTGGGTCAATAACCTTAAAATTCCCTGGGTGACCGCCACCACCGCATGCTGTGGATTACGGCCCGTGGCAAAGGCATTCGGAGATTCAGAAGGCATGATGCAAACCTTTGGCATGGGAAGTCCCGCCTGCTGGGCCAGTTGTCTGACAATCCGGTGCAAATCCGGGGCCTCGGCCTCGGAAACCGGCTTGGCCCGGTAAATCCTCAGGACGATCTTATCGGAAAACCAGTAACTTCCAAAATTCATAATCACCGCCAAGAAAAATGCGATGATCATTCCTTGGCGACCACCCAGCAAATTGCCGATGATCATGACAAGGACAGTCAATCCGGCCAAAAGAATACCGGTTCTTATCGAATTTCCCATAATTCCTCCCTTACCATTGCGGAATGCGGATTTCGGATTGCGGATTGAAAAACAATTTCAGTATCCAGGATCAAGCATCAGATCCTGTCCCGTATCATAGAATAATATCAATCATAGTCAAAACCTGTCAAGATGCAACGATTGGCCGTTGTTACTGCACCTTGAAAACGATCTTTCCTTCATTCACATCAGCCAGGATGTGAGCCCGTTCACCCAGATTCCCCTGGAGCATCTCCATGGCCAATGGGTTTTCAATATGCTTCTGGATAGCCCGCTTCAATGGACGGGCACCAAAAGCAGGGTCATAACCTTCTTGGGCCAAGAGCGCCTTGGCTTCGTCCGAAAGCTCAAGCGTCAGGTGTTGGTCTTCAAGCCGTTTCTTCAAGTCCTTGAGCTGAATATCCACGATGGCACTTAGCTGCTCAGGTGCCAGATTGTGAAAGATGATGATGTCGTCTATTCGATTCAGAAACTCCGGCTTGAAACCTGCCCGCAAGGCCTCCATGACGCGCTTTTCCATCTCTTCGTGTTGGCCTGCACCCAACTCCTGGATCCAGTGGCTTCCTACATTTGATGTCATGATAATGATGGTGTTTTTGAAATCAACGGTTCGACCGTGACCATCGGTCATTCGGCCATCATCCAAAATCTGCAAAAGGGCATTGAAGACATCGGGATGGGCCTTTTCAATCTCGTCAAAGAGAACAACCGAATATGGCCGACGCCTCACTGACTCGGTCAGATGTCCGCCCTCCTCATAGCCCACATATCCGGGAGGTGCGCCAATCAATCTCGAGACCGAGTGTCTTTCCATATACTCAGACATATCAATGCGGATCATGGCCTGGTCGTCATCAAAGAGAAATTCAGCCAGGGCCTTGGCCAGTTCTGTCTTGCCGACCCCCGTGGGTCCCATAAAGATAAAGGAACCGATGGGCCGATTGGGGTCCTGGAGGCCTGAGCGTGCGCGTCTCACTGCATTGGAGACCGGCACAATGGCATCGTTCTGGCCCACGACACGCTTTCCGAGTCGCTCCTCCATATGCACAAGCTTTTCTCGCTCCCCTTCCATCATCCGGGAAACAGGTATGCCTGTCCACAAGGAGACCACGTCTGCCACATCCTCGTCATCCACCTCTTCCTTGAGCATCTTGCGGTCTACCTGAAGTTCGGCAAGCCGCTGTTTGGCCTCTTCGAGCCGTCTATTTAAATCGTTTACCACCCCGTAACGGAGCTCTGCAGCCCGGGCCAGATTGCCGTCTCGCTCGGCCTGCTGTTCCTCGATGCCTACCCGCTCGAGTTCCTCCTTGACCTGGCGAATGGCCTGGATGGCCTCTTTTTCGTTTTGCCAGTGGGCTTTCATCTCCCGGCCCTTTTCCTCCATGGCTGCAAGGTCTTTTTCAAGCTTGTCCAGTCGCTCCTTTGAGGCCTCGTCGGTTTCCTTCTTCAGGGCCTCCCGTTCAATCTGGGCCTGGATAACCCTGCGCTCCACCTCGTCGATCTCAGCCGGCATGCTATCGATCTCGATGCGGAGCCTGGAGGCGGCCTCATCAATCAGATCGATCGCCTTGTCCGGCAGAAACCGATCCGAGATGTAACGATGTGAAAGAGTGGCTGCAGCCACAATCGCCGAATCCTTGATTCTTACGCCGTGATGGACCTCGTATTTTTCTTTCAGGCCCCGCAGAATGGAGATGGTGTCTTCCACTGTAGGTTCTTGAACAAGGATGGGTTGAAACCGTCGCTCCAGGGCCGCATCCTTTTCCACATACTTTCGGTACTCGTTTATAGTGGTTGCCCCTACGCACCGGAGGGTCCCGCGGGCCAAAGCGGGTTTAAGCATGTTTGACGCATCCACTGCGCCCTCAGCCGCCCCGGCCCCAACCATAGTATGGAGCTCGTCAATGAACATGACGATTTCGCCTTCAGCAGCCTCCACTTCTTTTAGGACGGCCTTCAGGCGGTCTTCAAATTCGCCGCGGTATTTTGCACCCGCAATAAGGGCACCCATGTCAAGGGCAACCAGTCGCCGGTTCTTGAGGGTCTCAGACACATCTCCATTCACAATACGCTGGGCCAGGCCCTCCACGACGGCTGTCTTGCCAACACCAGGCTCACCAATGAGGACAGGGTTATTCTTGGTGCGGCGAGAAAGGACCTGAACTACACGGCGTATCTCTTCATCCCGGCCGATCACCGGGTCCAGCTTCCCAAGGCGTGCAAGGTCAGTCAGGTCCCGGCTAAACTTCTGTAGGGCTTGATACTTTTCCTCGGGGTTGGGATCGGTAATTCGCTGTGTGCCGCGAATATCCACCAAAACTTTCAGGATAGTCTCGCGGGTCACCCCGGCACCAGCCAGTATGCGGGCAGCATCCGTTTTTTTCTCGTCGGTCATGGCCACCAGGATGTGCTCGATGCTCACATATTCATCCTTCATCTTAGCCGCTTCGGCAAAGGCTCTATCCAGGATCTTTTTGGTGCTTGGTGAGATATAGGACTCCGCCATACCGGTCCCGCTCACCTTGGGCTTACTTTCGAGGGCTTCCGTAACCCCATGCAACACCGCTTCAGGTGATGCCCCCAGCTTCTGAAGAATGGAACGAGTAATCCCCTCGGGCTGCTCCAACATGACCTTCAAGAGATGCGCAGTTTCGATCTGCTGATGTCCCAATTGGCCCGCCAGGGCCTGGGCGCCTTGAATCAGTTCCTGAGATTTTATGGTAAATTTATCAAAACGCATGATTTTCTCCTTAAGATGTTCTAATTAAGAGTAACCGTTCACGGGTTCAGGGTTTACCGGAACTCTGAACCGCTCATTTGTGTGATCTGGGAGTTTGTAAGGTAACCCTGAGCCGACTTCGCCATAGTAGCCGTTTCAGCCGTCGTAGCCTATAGCTACTATGGCGAAGTCGGCAGGCTACGACGGCTGAAACGGTGAACTCTGAACCTGTGAACGCCTAAAATTAAGAGAATCCGGCTTTCTCCATTTCTCAAATAAAATAAGCACCTGATATGTATTGTCAAACGTCGTTATTTGTCCATTTGCGCTATGCTCCGGTGGGCCGTGCTCATCGTTTGGACCAAATAAATAGGACGTTACGCCTCGGAGCTGAGCGGCGGGGGAATTATACTTTGGGAGGTATACACCCTTTCTATCTTTGGTCTGAACTGTTGGGAGAAGATGAGGCACATGGTATGCAGAGGTGCCTACCATTATTTGTGTCAACCATCTTTGTAGACATAGTCATCTCGCCACATTGGGCGCATGCCTCAGAAGGGGCTAAAGGTGCGTAAGGCGGCTCAGGAAGTTTCACTTCTGTGGTGCTAAAGACCGCATCAAGAGGCTTGGAAAGAAGGTCCAGCGACTTGAGCAATTTCTGGCGGATTCGTTGTTTTGCGGTTGTATCGCCGGCAGCAACGGCCGTCTCAAGCCTGCCAAACTCTTCTTGGTGCTCTCCTTCGTATTTGTAATAGGCCTTACGCGAAAAGCGAAAAGCCCGTTTGTCAGATCGATTAATAACGGTAAAAGCGTTCTTGCCGTAATCCTTTATGATCAGATTTCCTTTGCCCGCAGTTGTGCCGAGGAGTACCTGAAGTGCGTCCACAGCGCATGTATCGTTTTCACTGACAGCTACGACCTCCTCGTCTCGCGAACGATGAAGGCCAAGGAGTTGGATGGCCTGTTTTGCAACCAAGTAACCGTACACCAGACCGGGACACAAATGACCGTGAAATGCGATACAGTGCTTTAGGTCTTCAGGCAATTCACGGTTGTGGATCGACGGCTTATGATTTGAATCGTTCATAGGCTAAGATGCTTCACTTAGGCGTTTAGTGCCACAATATCGACAATAGATTGTCTATGTTATGTAACATGTTGTATTTGTATTTGTTACAGATGCTGGTTACTGGTCGCTGGATACTGGCTCGAACCGGAATCAAAAATCAAGGACCATACATCCAGTATCAAGAATCCAGGAACCAGCATCCAATCTTTTTTGTTTCCGGCTTGTCCGGGTTAGGACACTATTGTTCAAACCCCCGGTAACTATTATGCGATTAGCCAGATCAAGTCAATACATGATGTTATAGTTGATTTGCGACATTCCCTGTGTTAAGCATATTTTTTTGAAAAATACGGGGTCCCTTAAGAGGGATAGCGAGGAGGTTTGAATGTCTGTGGATAGTATACTTGAAAGCAGATTGGGTCCGGAGAGTCTGAGGAAGCTCCTGGCTCTAGATAACGATCCTCTAAATGCAGTCATTGCAGATGCCATCTTGCAATTTCAGCCCAGCTCTGTTTTCGTTTCGAGTGGCTCTCCTGAGGACTTACACCGTGTGCGCGTGCAAGCCATGAGGCTGGGTGAAGAAAAGCCCCTTATCTTCCGAGGCCATACCGTTCACTACGATGGATATGAGGACCAAGGAAGAGACCCGGAAAATACGAAATTTCTCGTAACCGGTGAAGATTCATTAGGCCCGGCACTAAATTGGGTAAATAGAGAGGAAGGGATCGCCGAAATAGACCAAGTGATGAATGGTATCATGCGGGGCAAGCAGATGGTTGTCAGTTTTTACTCACTAGGCCCCCTGGGTACGGAATTTGCCATCCCTTGTGTCCAGATCACTGATTCATACTATGTTGCCCATAGTGAAGATATACTGTATCGGCAAGGAGGTGAGCTATTCAAAACCGAAGCAAGCAAAGAGCAGTTCTTCGCCTTTTTGCATTCTGCCGGTGCCCTGAAAAACGGTGTAAGCCGCGATATTGATCTGCGCAGGATGTTCGTAGATCTGAATAAAAACGCTGTTTACAGCGCCAATACTCAATACGCCGGAAACACCGTTGCCGCAAAAAAATTGGCTCATCGTCTGGCCATAAAGAAGGCTTCACAGGAAGACTGGCTTGCTGAGCATTTTCTCATTACTGGTAGCCCTAGTTACGAAGGGAACAAAACGACTTATATTGCGGGGGCATTTCCGAGCTGGTGTGGCAAGACGTCTACGTCCATGCTCTTTGATGTGGTGGGTGACGATTTGGCCCATGTTCGCAAGAAAGCCGGCAGGGCATATGCGGCCAATGTTGAGAAGGGCATGTTTGGAGTTATTAAGGACGTCAATACGGAAGATGATCCTTATATCAATGAGATTCTTGTAAATCCAGGGGAAATCATATTTTCAAATGTCCTTGACGTTGACGGCAGACCTTTCTGGGAGGGAATGGGAGAAGTCGACATCCCGTTGAGAGGCGTCAACCATTCTGGAGTGTGGTGGAAAGGAAAGAAGGATAGCAAGAAGAAATTGATTCCGATCTCACACGACAACGCTCGATTTTGTGTCAGCCTGGAGGGCCTCAAAAACTATGATGCCAAGCAGGTAGTAGACTTGGATGGCATCATTTACGGTGGCCGCAATTCAAAGAGACCCGTGCCTGTATCCCAATTATATGGTTGGGTCCACGGCGTGTTTTCTGGTGCCACCATTGAATCTGAGCCCACGGCGGCAACAGTAGGCGCCGCCAATGCTGAAGTCATTATGAACCCCATGGCAAATAAGGAATTTGTGTCAATTCCTATAGGAACGTACTTGCAAAACCACATCAACTTCGGAAGAGACCTAAAAGAACCCCCAAAAATATTTTATGTCAACTACTTCCTTAGAGACGACTCAGGGAAATTCATGAATACCAAGATGGACAAGAAGGTCTGGGTCAGGTGGATGGAGAGAAGGATTTGTGATAAAGTTGGAGCCTATGCTACCCCCACCGGTTTTATTCCTAAGTACGAAGACTTAGTTGAACTTTTCAAAAAAGAATTAACCGCGACATACTCTAAGGAAGATTACGAAGTTCAATTTATGACTCACGTCCCTCAGCTTTTAGAGAAACTTAACATTGCGGAACGATTCTTCAAGAAAGAGACAAGTGTTGTACCCAAAGAAATCTCAGGTATGATTGAGATCCAAAGAGGGTTGATCCTGGAAGCTAAAAAAATGTTCGGAGAAAATCACATATCGCCCTTCAAGTTTGAGAACTATCAAGTTCCTGAGTCTTTGACCAAGCCTTTCTGAAAACCCATTTCATCCCTCATTCCGTAATGGGAGCCTTATCCCACAAACGGCCGTCGCAGTATGGTATCCTTGCGCCAGAACTTATCATCCTTTTCAGGGTACTGGATATTATAATGCAGACCGCGGCTCTCCTTCCTCAATATGGCACTCTGGATGATGAGTTCTGCCACCATTGCAATGTTGCGTAGCTCTATCAAATCCGAGGTTATTTTGAAATCCCAATAGTAATCACTGATTTCCTTCTGTATGGTTTCAATACGGTTTCGGGCGCGCAATAAACGCTTGTTGGAGCGTACAATCCCCACATAATTCCACATGCACCGTCGGATTTCGTCCCAGTTGTGGGAAACCACAATCGCCTCATCACTGTCCGTCGTGCCCATCGGATCCCAGGGAGGCAGGGCATCACAAACCTCGTCACTGATGGACTCCAGCTCTTTCACCGCCTGCTCCGCTGCCATGTGAGCATAAACAACGGCCTCAAGAAGGGAGTTGCTGGCAAGACGGTTTGCGCCGTGGAGTCCGGTGCACGCTGTCTCGCCCACGGCATAGAGCCTTTCTATGTCAGTCTTGCCGTAAACGTCTACCAGCACCCCGCCGCACATGTAATGGGCTGCGGGGACCACGGGGATAGGCTCCTTGGTCATGTCAGTGCCAAGGGAAAGGCACTTCTGATAAATGTTTGGAAAACGCTCCCGCACAAAGTCGGGCTCTTTGTGGGTGATGTCCAGAAACACGCAGTCATCTCCACTTTTTTTCAACTCATTGTCAATGGCGCGGGCCACAATATCTCGGCAGGCCAGGTCTTTCTTGGGGTCATAATCTTCCATGAAGGCACGGCCGTGTGAATCGATGAGCACCCCACCTTCCCCCCTGACCGCCTCGGATATAAGAAAATTCTTGGCCTCGGGATGATAAAGGCATGTGGGGTGAAATTGCACAAACTCCAGGTTCGCTACCAGAGCGCCTGCCCGGTACGTCATGGCAATCCCGTCGCCTGTAGCTATATCAGGATTGCTTGTGTAAAGATAAATCTTACCGGCCCCACCTGTAGCCAGAATCGTAATCTTGGCCTGGAAGGTATGAACGTGATTGCTCTTGGTATCCAGCACATAGGCTCCGCAGCACCGGTCCTCGTGGGCCGCAGTCACAAGCCCCCGCTTCATCCTCGTGGAATAAGTGATCAGGTCCACTGCAATGTGGTTTTCAAAAATGTCGATCTGCTTGTGATTGCGAGCGCAATCCACCAGGGCCTGTTCGATGGCATGACCGGTGAAATCCCCGGCATGGACGATCCTTTTCTGGGAATGCCCCCCTTCCAAGCCGAGATCCAGTTCGAGCTTGCCTGCGCTGTCCTGCGTGAACGCGACCCCCCAGTTTATGAGCTCCCGGATGCGTTCCGGACCGCTCTTTACGACGGTTTCCACAACACCTCGGTTGCATAGCCCGTCACCTGCCTCAAGGGTGTCTCGAATATGAAGATCAAAGGAATCATACTGGCCAAAGACCGAGGCGATACCCCCTTGGGCATAATTCGTGCTCGTCTCCATGGCCTCTTTCTTGGTTACGATAGCCACCCGCCCGTATTCGGCCACCTTCAAGGCAAAGCTCAGTCCGGCAATCCCGGTTCCAATGACCAGAAAATCAATCTTATATTCCATGGTTCGCTACCAAAACTTAGAGGTTTCGTCCTGCTTGGAATACCTGCCTGCCACCGCGAGGAATGAGCGGGCAGGTTGGAGTCGGCCGGAAGCGGAGAGTACTGGTAGGGGTTTTCTTTTCTTGAGCGGCGTAGTCCGCCTGAGGTGGACTATATAGAATCGCCCAGCGATTTTATAGCTTGAAACCTTTACAGCAGCGATGGCCGCCGCCTGGGACGTCGAGCCATAAATCCAACAATGAGCCCTACAAAAAGGACAGCAGCTCCGCCCAGAAACCATTGAAGAGTTTGGCTATCTTGAAGGGCTTTCAGTTTCTCTTCAAGTTCTGCCTGCCGCTTGGTTTTTGTTGCCAGATCCTTGGAGGCCTTATCATGGGAAGCCTTCAAAGACAGGTATTCTGAAGATCCCTTTTTAAGGGCTTCATAAGACTTTTTCGAAGCCTTCGCATTCTGTGTCTGATTGGACAGGGCTTTCTGCAAGTCGTTTCGGCCTCTCTTGAGACGAACATTTTCCTCGGACAGTGTATTAGCCCGCTGTTTTAAGGCTTCGTTTTCACTCTTAAGTCTGGCGTTAACCTCCTTGGCGGGCGGCCCCGGGGTCAAATAGCGGGTCAACAGCCACCCCTCTTTCTCATTAGGAAGCCGCACCTTGGACCAGCCCTCTTCTGATTCTTCCAGCACCTCAACCCGAGTACCGGACCTGGGCATAGCAATAATTCTGCGGTCCGTCCCCGCATCGCTTCGAAGCATCACTCGCATGTCATCCGTGATATACGTGGCTTCTGAATGTAGAGGTATCACCATTAGAAAAAAACTGAGAAAGAAAAAAAGACCTCGTTTCATAGTTTCAATAATTCCCTTTATAGAATTTAGTGTTGCAAAATTGGTCAAGATCCGTATAATGCCATTTATTAAATTATTGTGCTCTTGTCAATAATTTCTTAGAAATCAATCGAATAGCATGATATATTAAAATATTCCGTGATTGAATGTTATGATTGTCTACGACTTACAATGTGCCAACGGCCACACCTTCGAAGGATGGTTTGAAGACCGAAATGCCTTCGAGCACCAGGGCAGGAAAAAACTGATAGCCTGCCCCATATGCAGTGACACCTCGGTTGTAACGGTTCCTTCAACATTTTCCATCAAGGCAGGTACAACATCCTCAGAAAAGAAGGACGACAGGGCTGCAGACCGGGCGTCGGTCGAAAAGACCCTAGAGTTCTTGGAAAATAATTTTGAAGATGTGGGAACAAATTTCGCCCCGGAGGCCTTAAAGATGCACTATGATGTCACTGAGAAACGCAATATCAGGGGAACCAGTACCGAGGCCGAAGAGGAGACGCTTAAAAACGAAGGAATTAAGTTCTTCAAACTGCCCATCCCACGACTCGATTCATAGGCCCACCTCAAGGCTGACACGCCTTACACCGCCGACCTTGGCGAAGGTAAGTAAAATCGCCCTTTTTCAGACACGTAAAGTGTAACAAGATACGGAGTTCAAATGGATGCATCAGCACAAAAAACAGGCATTGAGGAGTATCTTATAGGCATCCTCGAACGCTCTAAAAGGTTGTCGTATTATGCCCGGTCAAGAGGATGGGCCTTTATCATGACCTGGGCACACAGGATTGCCGGACTCATACTGGTCCTATACATGCTTTTTCACATTTTCACTCTTTCCGCCCTTTACGAGCCTGCCGCGTTTGCCTCAAAGATGAAATTTGTTAACCATTTTGTCTTCAGTTTTCTTGAATGGGCATTGTCTGTCCCGGTTATATTCCATGCTTTGAACGGGGCCAGGTTGATCCTTTACGAAGCCTTTGGAACAAGGAAAGATGCGATCATAATTCGCTGGGTGTTTATACTAAGCGGTATTTATACCCTGACATTAGCCCTGTTCATGGTAATGGGTAATCAAGAGGTATCTGCCGGCTTCTTCTGGCTCATTGTGGCCATAATAAGCGCTATTTCAAGCACCATTGTGTATAAAAGGCTCTGGCACACACAAAACGGCATGTTATGGAAACTTCAAAGGTTGTCAGGGGCCTTCCTTCTTCCTTTGGTTTCAGGCCACATGTTTTTTATGCACTTAAATTATAAGGCGGGCCACGATGTTGATACCATACTGGCAAGGATCTCTTCTCCCGGAATAAAGGCATTGGACGTTGCCTTTGTCACCTTAGTCTTTTTCCACGCCGGCTTCGGACTTAACACTATTGTCGGCGATTATGTGGAAAACAAACGCATAAGGTCTTGGCTTGCAGTCTTGATCAGTTTTATCTTGTGTGTCTTTGCTTATGCAGGAGCCAAGATTGTTTTAAGGTAACCCAGAACGGTGAACTCTGAACCTGCAACCGCCTACGTTTTAAGTATTTAGAGGATACAAGGATGGGAAAGAAACTCCAAATCGATTCCGTATTGAGGCCGGATGTGTTGGTAATCGGCGCTGGTGGAGCAGGACTCAGATGCGCTGCAGAAATATGCGAGCGCCGTCCAGGCACAAGCATTGTCGCTGTGACCAAGGTGTTTAGCCCTCAAAAGTCCCATACCTCTACAGCCCAGGGTGGCATGGCTGCAGTCGACCCGAACGATCCTGTAGACAAGATCATATATCACATGTTCGACACCTGGAAGGGCTCGGATTGCTCCTCTGATCAGAATATCATTAAAAAGGTCTGTGAGTCGGCCTGGGAGCAAATCCTTTGGCTGGAAAGACACGGCATGCATTTTAGCCGTACCGAAGAAGGCCGCATTGCCAAGAGACCTTTTGGCGGCCATATGCTGAATTTTGGCGAGGTCAAGGCATTTCGTTCCTGCTATGAGGCAGACCGTACCGGCAAAGGGATCATGGATACTGTGTGGGCCGAATCCTTGAAGCACGGGGTCTCGTTCCTGAATCAAAGTGTGGCTACGGAGCTACTCTTCAGGAATGGTCGCTGCATAGGGGCAATTGTATTTATGGAACAGAAAGGAAAGTTCGTAGCTATCCTGGCCAAGGCCACAGTCATGGCTACGGGTGGAAAGACCCGTATGTATCAAGTGAGCAGCAACTGCCGCCAGAACACAGGGGACGGCCTGGCCCTCATACTACAGGCCGGTCTCCCGGTAATGGATGTAGAAGCCGTTCAGTTCCATCCGACCGGAATTGTAGGCCCGGGAATCCTTGCCAGCGAGGCGCTTCGTGGTGAAGGCGCGATCCTTCGGAACAAGGATGGCGAACCCTTTATGGAAAGGTACGCTCCAACAGCTAAAGACCTTGCTCCCCGGGACCTTGTCTCCCGGTGTATCACGATAGAAATCCGTGAAGGAAGGGGGTGCATTCACCCCGACCACAAGCTACCCCATGTCTGGCTTGACCTAAGGCATATCCCTGAGCATGTTCATAAAACCAGGATCCAGGAAGTTTGCGGGTTTTTCTGCAAATTTGTGGGAGTTCAGCCCCAATTTGAGCTATGTCCTGTCACCCCGACGGCCCACTACCAGATGGGCGGTGCGCCGACCAACGAATTGGGGGAGGTCCAAAAGGACGATAGGCAATGCGTACCCGGCTTATATGCTTGCGGGGAGTTTGCCACGGCCAGCCTGCACGGTCACAATCGCCTTGGTACAAACTCCCTGCTTGAGTTGATCACGATGGGCAAGGTCGTTGGAGAAAGGGTGGTAGTCTTTCTTAATGACGCGGAAGATCCGGGCGATGTCCCTCAAGAGGGAGGACAGCACGTTTTTGGTCAGTTCTCTCGTTATCTTGAATCCCAGGGTGATGAGCATTATGCTGAGATTCGCGATGGACTTCGCTTGCTCATGACTGAAAAAGTCGGCGTATTCCGAAACGAGAAGGGCCTTACGGAGGCTATCGAAAGACTCAAGGAACTCAAGGAGAGGGCTGCACACATAAAACTGTACAGCAAGTCGTTGGCCATGAACCAGGAACTCCTTCAGTTGTGGGAACTGGACCATCTCTTGGACGTCTCAATCGTGATTGCCGACTGTGCCCTGGCAAGAAGAGAGTCCAGGGGAGGGCATTCTCGTGAAGACTATCCAAAGAGGAGTTCCAAGTTTCAATATCATACCCTGGCTTACATGACGGAGTACGGCAAGGTGACTCTCGGCAGGCGGCCCGTTGACATGAGTATCTTTGAGGCCAAGGGAGAACACTACGAAAAGTTCGGCATCATTGAAAGAAAATACTGATAGTAAAAGATTATAACCGCAGACACACGCAGACGGGCGCAGACTCTTTTGTCCGGTCGACCTGACCGGACAAAAACCCCGTTCGCTATCGCGGGATATATTTACTGGCCCAAAGCCTTATGGCGCTGATCAATGTTGGTATGTCCCAGATTAAAAATACCACGGCCCGCCCTTAGCGGGAGAGTTTTGTCTGATTTTTCCCCTCAAAAAATCAGACAAAGTATTTGCCTCTGAGATCTCTGTGGGCTCGAACGACCCTGAGCCTGGTCGAAGGGGAGCGGGCGAGAGAAGCCCGCAATCGCTTACGATTTGCCTATTCAGGAGAGAATGCGTGTCTAAAGAATATAACCTCACGTTGAAAATCAGCCGTTATGATCCTGATACCGGACGCTCATGGGTACAGGGTTACCGACTCAAAGCAGGCCGGATCTTGCGCTTTGTCGACCTGTTTCGAAAGATCAATGACGAGCAGGACCCAACCCTGGCGTGGAGTTCCTCGTGCGAGCACGGCCAGTGCGGCACATGCGGCATGAAGATCAACGGTAGACCGGTTTTGACGTGTGAACTCCTGGTAGAAAACGCTGTAAAGCTCTTCAAGACACAGTCCTTTACCGTCGAGCCCTTAACAGTAGCCCCAGTGATTCGCGATCTCGTTATAGACATGGAAAAGGCGTACGAGAAAGTCCATTTTGTGAAACCGTACATCATTCAAGCCGCCTCCAAGCCCCCGGATGAGGAGGACGAATACCGGATTTCTCCGCGAGTGTTGGAGAGCTACGTTGAGGCAACCCGGTGCATTAATTGCTTTTGTTGTGCAACTGCGTGTGTTACCCAAAAGAACTACCTTGGACCGAATGCCATGCTTGCCAATATTGTTCGTCTCATGGACCCACGGGAGATGGCCAACCAAGAGAGGATGGATATCTTATACAGCGAGCAGGGAACCCCTCGGTGCCGTACAGCGCAGGCCTGTAGCTTCGTCTGCCCCAAAGAAATCGACATTGCCCATTTTATCGCCCTGGCCAAGGAAGGAAACTTTAGGTAGGCCAGGATGCGCTGTTTTGGTCAGCAAGGTAAAGCCGGCCTTATGACTTGCGCAAAAAAAACTTGCCATTTAAACCCAACATTCCAACATTTCAGTATTCCCTTGCCCAGATCCTGGCCCAGACCCTGGCCCAGACCGGGATGAGAGGCACCATACATCGATCTGAACCTGTCGCGCCCCTGGCCCAGACCGGGTTGCGAAGCGGGACAGCCTCTTGCGACGATATCGCGCCAGGGCGGGCAGGGCGGGCCCGGTTTTATTCTCTGTGGCATGGTCCATCGCGCTCTCCGAGGCGTAGGCTCTACCCTCCGGCCTGTAAGCCCTACGGGCTGGAAGC
>JAUWMM010000155.1 GCA_030613145.1 Desulfobacterales bacterium
TTAACGGGTCATTAAATGGTACACGAAAAATCTTTTTTAAGAAGGAGACTTAGCACTATGAAGATTAGACCGTTACAGGACCGGATTATCGTAAAACGTCTTGAAGAGGAAGAAAGGACAAAGGGAGGTATTATCATACCCGATTCGGCCAAAGAAAAACCCTCGGAAGGACTGGTATTTGCGGTTGGCAAAGGCAAGATTTTGGAAAACGGTACGCAGCTACCTTTGGACGTGAAAAAAAACGACCGGATACTCTTTGGAAAATATTCGGGTACCGACATAAAGATCGAGGGTGACGAATTTCTTATCATGCGGGAAGATGATGTCCTGGGAGTTATTGAAAAAAAGTAGCAAAACAGGACCATATTGGGCACCAACCATGCGATTTGAGTGTGTCGGGCTCAATAATAATGAAAAAACCTTAAGGAGGATAGATCGATATGGCTGCAAAAGAGATAAAGTATGACATGAAGGCCAGAGAAGCCATTTTGAATGGTATGAACACCTTGTCAGATGCGGTCAAGGTAACTCTGGGCCCTCGGGGTAGAAACGTAATTCTTGAGAAATCATGGGGGGCTCCCACTGTGACTAAAGACGGTGTCACTGTGGCCAAGGAGATCGAGCTGGAGGACAAGTTTGAGAACATGGGCGCACAGATGGTCAAGGAGGTCGCCAGCAAAACCAGTGATGTGGCAGGCGATGGTACTACCACTGCTACCATACTTGCCCAGTCTATCTACAATGAGGGCCAGAAGCTCGTAGCCGCAGGCAATGATCCCATGGCCATCAAGCGAGGTATTGATAAGGCGGTGGAGGTTGTTGTTTCGGAACTGGCAAAAATGAGCAAACCGACTAAGGACCAGCGAGAAATTGCCCAGGTGGGCTGCATTTCTGCCAATAACGACGAGACCATTGGAAACATCATTGCAGAGGCGATGAACAAGGTCGGCAAAGAGGGTGTCATCACGGTGGAAGAGGCAAAGAGCATGGAGACCACTCTCGAAGTGGTAGAAGGTATGCAGTTCGACCGTGGCTATCTCTCGCCGTATTTTGTAACAGATCCCGAGAAGATGGAGGCGTCGCTTCAGGATCCTTACATCTTGATTCATGAAAAGAAGATCAGCGTGATGAAGGATCTGCTTCCCATACTCGAGCAGGTTGCCAAGATGGGAAGGCCTTTTGTTATCCTTGCTGAGGATCTTGAAGGAGAGGCCTTAGCCACACTGGTGGTCAACAAGTTGCGCGGAACACTTCAGTGCGCGGCAGTCAAGGCTCCGGGTTTTGGTGACCGGAGAAAGTCTATGTTGGAAGACATTGCTATTCTCACCGGTGGACAGGTGATTTCAGAAGATTTGGGTATCAAGCTGGAAAACATCTCGGTTTCTGATCTCGGAAGGGCCAAACGTATGACCATTGATAAGGATAATACCACCATTGTGGACGGTGGCGGAACCCGCTCTGATTTGGAGGGCCGTGTTCGCCAGATCAGGGCTCAGATCGATGAGACGACATCCGACTATGACCGGGAAAAGCTCCAGGAGCGTCTGGCCAAGCTGATTGGCGGTGTGGCTGTGATTAACGTTGGTGCTGCAACCGAGCCTGAGATGAAGGAAAAGAAAGCACGTGTTGAGGATGCCCTGAACGCCACCCGCGCTGCAGTGGAAGAAGGGATTGTAGCCGGTGGCGGCGTGGCCCTTGTTCGTGTTATTCCTGCTCTTGATAAGATAAAGATCAAGGCAGCCCAGAAAATCGGTGCCAGGGTTGTTCAGCGGGCCCTGGAAGAACCACTGCGCCAGATTGCTGAAAACGCAGGCCACGAGGGCTCTGTGGTTGTTAATGAGGTCAAGAAGGGAAAAGGTTCATTTGGCTTCAATGCTGATACGGAAAAATATCAAGACCTCATGGAGGCTGGCGTTATCGATCCAACCAAGGTTGTGCGTTATGCCGTTCAGAACGCAGCCAGTGTAGCCGGACTGATGCTGACCACCGAGGCCATGGTGGCTGAAAAGCCTGAAGATAAGAAAGAAATGCCTCCAATGCCTCCGGGCGGGGGAATGGGCGGGGGAATGTATTAGATTAGCCCCGGCCATTGAGCGTAATGTTTGCCCAAAAAGCCCTCATGCCTGCGCATGAGGGCTTTTTTTGTGCCTTGACAACCAAAGGTGTTATGATATTTGCATCCTTAACTTCTGTTAAGAGCTGGAGAACGCTATGGACTACAAACAGACCTTGAACCTTCCCAAGACCGCTTTTCCCATGAAGGCCAGCCTCTCTCAACGAGAACCAGAGGTTCTTAAGAAATGGCAGGCGATAGGACTCTACGATCAAATCAGGGAAGCGTCTAAAGGTAAGCCTCGGTTCATCCTTCATGATGGGCCGCCCTATGCCAACGGAAACATCCATCTTGGTACGGCCCTTAATAAGATATTGAAAGACATGATTATCCGATCGCGTCAGATGAATGGATTCGACTCACCTTATGTACCGGGTTGGGATTGCCATGGTCTTCCCATAGAACACCACGTTGACCAGGAGCTTGGTGACAAGAAAAAGGAAATGAGCCAGACTGAGGTCCGAAGACATTGCCGGGACTACGCTGAGAGATACATTAAAATCCAGAAAGAAGAATTCAAAAGACTCGGCGTTATGGGTGAGTGGGACAACCCTTATCTCACCATGAAAAAGGGTTATGTGGCTACGATCGTAAGAGAGTTTGGGAAACTTGCCCTTGATGGCAGTCTCTTTAAGAGCAAAAAGCCTATCTACTGGTGCAGCACATGCAAAACCGCTCTGGCAGAAGCAGAAGTGGAATACAACATGCGCACCTCTCCGTCCATTTATGTAAAGTTCCCTTTTATTTCGGACATAAGTGGGGATTTTCCGTCCCTGAAGGGGAAAAAACTTTGTTTGATCATTTGGACCACAACCCCGTGGACGATTCCAGCTAACCTGGCAGTTGCCTTGCATCCTGCTTTTGAATATGTGGCGGTGGAGATTGGGCGCGATGAGGTTTTCATCATGGCTCGAGGTCTTCTGGAAAGTACGATGGAGGCTTTAGGGATCAAAGATTATGAGGTATTGGCACAAGTCGATCCGACAATGCTTGAACACAAGCTTTGCCGTCATCCCCTTTACGAAAGGCAGTCTACAATTATCCTGGCCCGGCACGTGACCTTGGATGCGGGAACCGGTTGTGTGCATACTGCCCCTGGTCACGGACGCGAAGACTATGAAGTGGGCCTTGATTACAACCTGGACATCTATTCCCCTGTAGACGATGATGCCCGCTTTGCAGACGATGTGGAATTCTTTAAAGGCATGTTTGTCTTTGATGCCAACAGCGCGGTTACGGCCAAACTTGCAGAGCATGGCACACTCATCAGTAAAGGAAGCGTTGAGCATACCTATCCGCACTGCTGGCGGTGCAAGGAGCCGGTGATCTTCCGAGCCACCGAGCAATGGTTTATTTCCATGGAAAAGACGGGGCTGAGACAAAAGGCCCTGAAGTGTATTGACCAAGTCACCTGGATTCCGGCTTGGGGGCGTGATCGCATTCATGGAATGATTGAAAACCGCCCAGACTGGTGTATCTCACGGCAGCGGTCATGGGGTGTGCCCATCGTGGCCTTTTACTGTAAAGGATGCGGCACGTATCTCATCACTCAGGAAATCATCGATCATGTGGCCGGCCTCTTTGAACTTCACGGTGCTGATATCTGGTTTGAAGCCGACCATTCTGTCCTCCTTCCGGAAGGAACAACGTGCCCTGAGTGTAAAGGCGACACTTTTGAAAAGGAACAGGATATCTTAGATGTATGGTTCGATTCCGGGGTGAGCCACGCGGCCGTACTTGAAAGCAGGGATTATCTGGGCTGGCCTGCCGACATGTACTTAGAAGGAAACGATCAGCACCGGGGATGGTTCCACAGCGCTCTTCTCACGGCAGTGGGCACACGTGGCAGGGCCCCCTACGAATGTGTGCTGACCCATGGTTTCGTAGTGGACGGCAAGGGCGAAAAGATGTCCAAATCCAAAGGAAACGTGATTGCGCCAAGTGAAATCATCAACCGATATGGTGGTGAGATCCTGCGATTGTGGGTTGCAGCTTCGGACTACCAGGACGACATACGAGTCTCGGAAAAGATCCTCAAACAGCTCACGGACGCCTACCGCCGAATTCGTAATACAAGCCGCTTCATACTTGGAAATCTGGGCGATTTTGATCCTGCAGTAGATGCCATACCTTACAAAAAGATGCTGGAAGTCGATCGTTTTGCCCTCTACCGTCTTCAGGGGTTGGTTAGACGAGCCATAGCCGCCTATAAGAACTTTGAGTTTCATGTGGTTTATCACGACTTGTACAATTATTGTACCCTGGACTTGGGTTCCTTTTACTTAGACGTTCTAAAGGACAGACTCTATACCTCGCCTGCAAAGTCAAATGACAGGCTATCAGCCCAGACCGCGCTAAACACTATACTCCATTCCATGGTGCGCCTCATGGCCCCCATCCTTGTCTTTACAACTGAGGAGCTATGGGCTCACATGTCTGAGGCCGATGCCGGGCCGGCCAGTGTGCATCTGACACAACTACCTGAAATAAATGCTGATTTTGGAGATGACGAATTGGCCGAAAGGTGGGAATCAATCCTTCTGCTCAGGGGAGAAGTTAGCAAGGCCCTTGAAGAGGCCAGAGGCCGGAAAATCATCGGCCACGCTCTTGATGCAGCAGTGACTCTATCCATACCAAAAGAATTCAGCGCATTAGTGAGGATGAATGCGGACGAACTAAGGACAGTCTTCATCGTCTCCAAGGTAAACATCTTGGCCGAGGAGAGCATTCCTGATGCATATCAGAGCACCAACATTCCAGGTCTTGCTATTCGCATCGATCCTGCACCTGGCGAAAAATGCGAGCGCTGCTGGATACATGATCCTTCGGTTGGTGCTGACGGGCTTCATAAAACCATTTGTGCACGATGCTTGAAAGTACTGAAGAGTTGAAAAAAAAATATATAACCTTACTGCTAATTGGTGCAGGCATTATCCTGGTTGATCAGGTAACCAAGGGGCTTGTCATGCAGAAGTTTTTACTTCATGAAAACTTGGAGGTCATTCCGGGATTCTTTAATCTGACCTATATTCGAAATACAGGTGGTGCTTTCGGAGTGCTTGCAGGGGAGGCATCCCTGTTACGAACCGGATTGTTTCTTGCGATCTCCTGCGTGGCCCTGGGGATTATCTTTTTTCTTTATACGAAAATTCCTCCCGGCAAAACATGGCTGGATGCCGGTCTTGCCATGACCTTCGGAGGGGCTTTGGGCAATCTCATCGACCGTCTCCGATTCGGAGAGGTCGTAGATTTCCTCGATTTTCATATTGGGACCTGGCACTGGCCCGCATTTAACGTAGCTGATAGTACTATCTCCGTGGGCGTAGGGATATTCTGTTTTTACCTCCTGTTCAAGAAGATATGAGGGAAAATCATGTTCCCTGTCTTGTTCCGCATAGGCCCCTTTACCCTCCACACTTACGGCGTTTTCGTAGCTATGGCCTTCCTGTCAGCCGTCGCATTGGCCCTTAGGGAAGCGCGAA
>JAUWMM010000062.1 GCA_030613145.1 Desulfobacterales bacterium
TTAACGGCGATATGCTGGGGGCCCTGGGAGAAGACACAGACGCGGGTTTGTTCTTAGCAGCAGGGATTGGGATTTAGAGCCCCATGGACAGCCAGACCAAGGAAATGGGGGTTTGAACATCTTCTAATACCTTGACTTGGGTTTTTGTGGTCTTTTGTAATGAATAGAGCGTTGGCGGGGCTTTTGCTTAAACCTCTGAGCAAGGGCCTTAGCCCTATCGCAAGCTTGACGGTTACCCATTTTACAGGAGTGCTCAAAGTCCTTAAAGGCAAGGCGCCGCCTTTGCAACTTGAGGTTGATCTCACCACGGCCAAAGAAAAATCGTGGGTTCAGTGGGTTCAATTCTATGGCCTTATTAATGGACCTAAGTGCTAAACCATATTTGCCCAGCTTTGCCAGGGTCAATGACTTTACGCCATGGGCCCGGACTGAATCCGGTGCGATCTCAAGAGCTCTATCAATCTTCTTAAGAGCCTCGCTCGGCTTGCCCATCCGGTTGAAAGCTACGGCCTGACCAATGTAAGCCTGGAATAATTCTGGATTTGCCGACAGCGCCTGATTGTAACCCTCCAGCGCTTCCTCCAAGCGCCCTTTTGCCATGTCAGCCCCTGCGCTTTTCAAATGATCTAAGGCCGTCATCGTAGTTGTCAGAGCCACGTATTTTTCCTTAAGCTCTCTTTTGGGGAATTGCATTTGTTTGCCGGAAACCCCATCTTTTCGCTCGGCCTTTAACTGGTTGAGTTCTTCCTGAAGCGATGCCAATTGGACCTGGATATTTTTGAACTCTTCAACGCTCTCTTCGTCATCTTTCAAAGCAGAGATACGCTCCTCAAGATTCAAGGTATCCACAGTGGCACGGATCAGGACGGTTACCATCAGGTTTTCACCAGACATCTCCCACGCTTCTTCCAAGACCTCCACGGACATGACCCCTGACGTCAGGGAATTGATCTCATCCTTAGTCAATTGATAGTTTTTGACTTCAGTGGAACTTTGCAGGTAGGTGCCTGCCTTCTCGAGTGCCAACCTCTTGGCCTCAATCAGGGCGAGGGCCCTGGCATCTTTCTTGTTGTCCAGGTCGCCCATGACATATTTCCCTTCACAGGTCACCACTTCTGATTCGGCAAAGGCCAAAGGGCAGCAAAAGGTAACCACCAAGAACAGGCCCATAAATACCTTAGCAGTCGAGACTTTTTTAAGGCGGTCAATTTTGTTCAAGAAAAACAGAGATTTTAACCGCGGTAAGGGACGGTTCAAAGCTGAAGGCTGAAGGCTCAAAGGTAACAGAAAGCTACAGGCAACTCCCGTTGAAAGATGCCCTTTCAGCTTTGAGCTTTGAACTTTGAGCTTGAATAAAGATTGGACAAAAGAGAATGTATTGCAAAAGACTCTCATCGGTTTCATTGGCTTCCCCCTCTAAACTTACAGGCTCGCAATAACAGTGCCCGTTTTTGAGGTGTCGTAGCCGCCCAACTCATGCACAAGTTCTTTGAATGGCTGTGATCGAATAATCTCCAGCATCAACCGGATCTTCTCGTCCTCAAAAAATTCTTCCGGAATGACAAGGTCATATTGCTCCGTTACAATCGGGACAAAATCAAGGTTCAAGGCCCTGGCTGCTGCATAAATGCCAAGCCCTGTATCTGCCGCACAGCTTAGCACACCCACCGCCACTGACATATGGGTGAATTCGTCCTGGTCATATCCCTTGATGCTTTCCGGCTTGATATTAAGCTTTGCCAGCCGATAGTCCAAGAGTATCCTAGTCCCTGATCCTGCCTGTCTGTTGATAAAGGTAATATCATCTCTTGCCAGATCCTCAATCCCTTTGATCCCTTTGGGATTACCGCGGGGCACAATCAGGCCTTGCTGGCGATAGACCAAATTGACCAGCTTTACCCTCATGTCAGGAAGGTAGCGTTTGATATAAGAAATATTGTAGGTGCCCGTTTCTGTGTCAAGGAGGTGGGAGCCTGCTGCATGACAGTATCCGTTTCTCAGAACGATCAGACCTCCCAGGCTCCCCACGTTGCTTGAGGATAGGCTGAAACGAAAATCCCGCACCCTCACCTGATTCGCCAAGATATCGAGGGTGTTGTCGTGGCTTCCAACCACCACCACGGTGTTTTCAATTTCTGCAAGATCCTTCAATAGCTCGGCCTCCACCGGCTCACCCGCCTTGATCCCCTCCCCATGAGCAGGAATCCTAATAATCGCGTCTGCCTCTGTCAGGGTGGTCACAGAACCTGCGCCTCTAGGAAGAGAGGAGGCCACGACCGTATCTTTCACCCGGCCAAGCTTGACCCGAACAAATTCCTCAATACCAAGTTTTGACGCCACCTTTCGAGCAGTTCTAACCCCTATCTTTGACCGCACCGGCTCCGGTGTGCCAAGCATTCTGCAGATGAGTGGCAGGGCGAACTTCTCAAACGCCATAATGGCTGACACCGTATAACCTGGATTTCCAATCACCGGTTTATTATCGATAATACCCAGGACAGTCGGCTTTCCGGGCATAATGGTAACTCCGTGCACCAGGACTTCTCCAAGCTCACCAATGACACTTGCAGTGTAATCCTCAGAGCCGGCAGAAGAACCTGCACTTACAATCACAAGGTCGGCATCCCCGGCTGTGGCTTCGCGTACTGCATTCAAGACCTCTTCAAAAATATCAGGGACTATGGGGTGGCTCAGATATTTCCCGCCACGGGCCCTAATCAAGGCGCCCATGATAGCAGAATTGCTTTCAACCACCCGGCCTGGTGGAGGGGTGCCGGATGTGAGATCCTGGTGGTATATGAGTTCTGAACCAGTTGGGATTATGAGCACGCGAGGCTTTTGTTTGACCTTAACATCAAAAACCCCTCCATTTAGAAGGGCACCGATTTCATACGGTGTAATCAGGTGATTCTGGGGAAGGATGAGTTCGGTGGCCACGATATCCTCGCCTACTTTTCTGACGTGTTGCCATGGGTAGGCAGCCGACTCAATCTGGACGGTTTCCTCGTCAACATCCACGACATATTCGATCATGATGACCGCATCTGTCCCCACAGGCATAATGTGACCCGTATTAACAAAGAATGCATCTTTCCCGATGAGGAGTTGCTTTGGCCGGTCTACAGTGGTGCCAAAGGTGATCTCTGCACGCACGGCAATTCCATCCATGGCCGCTGCATGGTAACTGGGGGATGAAAATCTGGCAAATACCGGTTCTGCCGTGACCCGTCCTGCCGCCTCTTGAGCTGGGATGGTTTCCGGCTGGAGATATTGGTCAAAAGAAAAACGATTAAAGAAAATCGCCTGGGCCTCTTCCAGGGATTTCATTTGCAAATAGATATGTCTCTTAGTCTTCATTAGATGCTAAATTCTTTGGACTTGGTAATCAAAAATAGACGAAAGAAATCTTATCACGAAAGCACGAAATCTTGAAAACACGAAAGAATTATGATTTTTTTCGAGTTTTCGTACTTTCTCGTTTACGTGACTAACAAGCACTATAAATCAATTGAACAGGCCAAATTATTCAGTGTGAACGAGTGCACCTGTTCATCTGGAGCTTGACAGGACGGCCCAACGTCTATTAGTTATTAAGACGTGAGGCTTTACGTCACACAACACTCCATACCAAAAGTCTTAAAAGTTTACCAGAGGATCAGGGCTCCGTCAAAGTTACATTGCGCAAACACAAAAATCCCCCTAAATCCCCCTTTAATAAAGGGGGACTTTGAAGTTCCCCCTTTGGAAAAGGGCCCGCCCTGGCGCGACAGAAGCTGGAGAATGCCACAGAGTGAACAACCCGGTCTGGGCCAGGGGGGATTTTAGAAATGAGGCAATTTTCATTGTAAAACATTATGTTAAGGCTTTCCTTGACGTTGCGATGACCAGAGGATTTTGTGGAGGATGGAACAGATAAGAGTAGTGATTTTCGATTGCGATGGCGTCATGTTTGACTCAAGGAGGGCCAATGAGGCCTACTACAATCATATTCTGGCTCAGTTCGGAAAGCCACAGATGAACAGCGAGGAGTGTGACTATGTGCACATGAACACTGCGGAGCAATCCGTGGCATACCTGTTCAGGAATGATCCAAAGTTGAAAGATGCCCTTGCCTACCGCCACCGCGTGAGCTATCTGCCATTTATCCCTTCGATGGAAATGGAACCATACCTAAAAGATTTCCTGCAGTACCTGCGACCAGCTTTCAGAACCGCCATATCCACGAACCGGTCTGACACCATGGGTCCTGTCTTGGCGGAACATGGGCTGGAAGAATACTTTGACATAGTGGTCTCATGCCTGGACGTAAAACATCCCAAACCCGATCCCGAGTCCCTCATCAAGATACTCGACCATTTTGGGCTATCCCCTCATCAAGCCATCTACATTGGGGATTCAGAGATCGATGAATCGGCGGCCAAGGCTGCCGGGATTCCCTTGGTGGCATACAAGAACTCAGCGCTTTCTGCTGCCTACCATGTGACACACTTCAAAGAGATAGAAGATCTTCTTGAAGAGAATTGAGGGATTGAGGAATTGAGGAATTGAGGGATTCAGGGATTCAGCGATTCGGTCACATCAATCCCGCAATTCATAAATTCCCGAATCCCTGAATTCGTATCACTCGTCTTTTGCATAAAGAACGGCCAGAATGACGGTTTCTTTGTCACCATGGCATCGGACCAGATGGGGAATAGTGGAATCGTAATAGATGCTGTCACCTGGGTAAAGCACCTCTGTATAGTCCTCCAGTATGACTTCCATAGCCCCTTTTAGGATATAGATAAACTCCTGTCCTGCGTGAGTAGACAGTTCCTTTTTTGCCTTAGAGGGCACCAGGGTCACCATAAAGGGTTCCATGTGGCGATCCTTCTTGTCCGGTGCCAGAGACTCATAAGTATACCCATACTGGTCCCCTTGGGCAGAAGTGTACCTGGAGATGACACGCCGCTGATCCTTTCGAACCACTGTAAAAGGCTTGATTTCACCAGTAGATATGAATCTACCCAGCTTCATGTCAAGTGCCTTTGCGAGCCTGATCAAGACACCCAATGGAGGGGAGACCTCATCTGTCTCTATCTGAGCAAGATACTTTAAACTCAGGCCGGTCCGCTGGGCAACATCTTTTACGGTCAAGCCTTTCCCTTCCCGAACTCTACGCACCCGCTGGCCTACAGAGGCCGGTTCGGCGCCCCCTTCAGCCTCATGAGGTGCACTAGAGACTTGTTTTTCCCTTTCAGAAGAAAACTGACTGATGTCTTCCAAAAAATCTTTATAGGCATCTGCCGATTTTTCGTTACTCATGACAAAAACCCCTCTCCTGAACGAAACGTCTTGTTTCGGGCCTGGTTTACGTTATAGCCCTAAGGAAAGCCTCCAGTCCCTTCATTCCATCCACATTATAAACCTCGTACTCATAGGTGTCAGGTATAATCTTGCGGAGTAATCCGGTTAACACCTTTTTCGGACCAACTTCGCCAAAAACCACAATTTCGTCTTCCTGCATCCTGCACACCGAATCATACCAACGTACCGGGCTGCACAACTGTCTTGCCATGATTTCCTTGATCTCATTTGGGTCTGATTCAGAAGCAGCCGTTACGTTAAACAACACGGGCAGCTTCGGTGTATTGAAAGGGATTTCTGCCAGAAAAGCCCTAAAGTCATCTTCAGCCCCCCGGATCAATTCACTGTGCCACGCACCACTGACTCTCAGAGGAATCGCCTTGGCCCCTCGCGCTTTTGCCATTTCAGAGGCGGATTTTACCGCATCGGGGGCTCCTGTTATCACGATCTGCTCGGCGGTATTGTGATTTGCCACGGCAACCACGCCCTCTTTCCGGGCTTCTTCAACTATCTCCCGCACCTCATCTATATTCAGACCGATAATCGCATGCATGGCACCTTCGTGTTTGGTGGCCTCACGATGCATCAGATGGCCTCGTTTGAACACCAGCCTGCACGTGTCTTCAGGGCTGACCACTCCGGTAGCACGCAGGGCACTGTATTCTCCAAGGCTGTGACCGGCCGTTACATCGGGCTGGATCCCCTCTTTTTCCAAGGCCGCAAGACAGGCAAGATTCACCGCTGTCATTGCAGGTTGCAGGTTCACTGTCAGGGTGAGCTCTTCCATCGGGCCCTTAAAACAGAGCTTAGAGATGTGGGCTTTTGACACCTCGTCAACCGTGTCAAAAATTTGACGCACAAAATCATATTCCTGATAAAGATCTAGCCCCATACCGACAACCTGGGAACCCTGTCCAGGGAAGAGAAAAGCTATCTTTTTCTTCAAAATCGACCTCCTTATTATTTATTCGTTATTCGTTTCACGATTATTTGCTCCATCCAAGTTAAATAGCCTCCTGGCTATGTCCACATAAAGAGACTTCTTATCCTTTTGTTCGCTCTGCTTTAAAAAGAGTGTGGGATCATGGAGGATTTTCTTGACCAGGGCCTCTGTCATCCGGTCAATGGCAGCGCGTTCTTCTTCAGATGCTGATGCCAGGGAGGCAAAAGTTTTTTTCAGTTCTGCCTGCCGGATTGCTTCGACCTTTTCTCTAAGCGAAATAATCGTAGGCACAACATCAAGGGATTCAAACCACCTGCGAAACTGGACCACGGCCATATCCGCAATCCTTTCCCCTTTGAGTGCTTCCCTCTGCCGTTCATTAATATTCTCTTGAATGGCACTCTGTAGGTCGTCGATGTCGTAGACATACACGTTGGTGATCCGGTTGATCTCGGGGTCTATATCCCTGGGCACTGCAATGTCAATAAGAAAAAGTGGTCGATTCTTCCGAGCGCGCATGACTCCTTTGAAATCGCCATGCCTCAAGATGTAATTAGGGGCCCCCGTGGAGCTGATGACAATGTCCACCTGTTTGAGATATTCAGGAATCTCTTCGAATCGAATGGCCGTTCCTTTAAACCCCTCGGCAATTTCAAGGCCTCGTTCAAAGGTGCGGTTAGCGACAAATATCGGGCCGGCACGGTTTGTAACAAGATGCTCTACAGCCAATTCAGCCATTTCCCCGGCGCCAACAAGGAGCACTGCCTTGCCTTCCAGTTCACCAAAGATCTTGCGGCCTAATTCCACAGCCGCATAGCTGATGGAAACTGCATGGTCACCAATGCCGGTCTCTGTTCGCACCCGTTTGGCGACACAAAACGACCGATGCATGAGCCGATTTAGAACAACCCCGCAGGTTCTATGATTACAAGCCTCCCGGTAGGATTCTTTGATCTGCCCAAGAATCTGCGCCTCCCCCACCACCATGGAATCAAGACTTGATGCCACGCGAAACATATGGCGTACCGCCTCATCTCCATTATATACGTAAAGGGCCTGCTCAAAAGCGCTGCGCGGGGTCTTCTTGAAGTCGGCAAGGAAATCCTTAACCGCCCCGACCGCTTTAGGCATATCCTTTGTGGCCAAGAGAAACTCCACTCGGTTACACGTAGAAAAGAGAACAATCTCATCCGCCCAGGGTTCTCGACGCATGGCTTGCAACACTTTGGGATTGTCTTCAGTAGAGAAGGCCAGGCGCTCCCGAACCTCCACGGGCGCTGTGTTGTGATTCAATCCGATTATTACGATTTCCCTTTTTTCCACCATTTACCCCAAGAAACGTAAGAAGGAAGTAAAAAGGAGTATCACAAATCCCACAATGGTCATGATGGCGGCACGCCTCCCTTGCCAGCCTACCACCAAGCGTTCATGGAGCAGGGCTGCGAAGATCAGCCAGGTAATCACTGCAAGAATCTCTTTAGGGTCCCAGCTCCAGAATCGCCCCTGGACCATCTGGGCATAAATAACGCCGGTAATGATCCCAAAGGTCAGCAAGGGAAATCCTGCTATAAGGCATGAATAACCCATGGAGTCAAGTAGCTTCAGGGAAGGAAGTCGGCGGAAGAAAAAACCGCACTTCTTGTCCTTGATGGCCTTCTCTTGAATCAGGTAAAGGATGCCTACAAGAAACGCTATGGCAAAGGCAGCATTCCCCACAATGAGGGTTCCAATATGAAACGTGCGCCACAGGCCCCTAAGGAGCGGGGCCATTTCAACCGGGGGCCCCGGCAGTATGGAAGCAATAACCACGCACAGTGTGGCCAGGGGTGCTACAAGGGCTCCCAGAACCATTAGATGAAATTTGATTTGAAGGAT
>JAUWMM010000185.1 GCA_030613145.1 Desulfobacterales bacterium
CAAATCTTGACACATGAAAAGCACTCCCAGCACTGGTCCGGCTCCTGGTTATAAGCCTTCATGGCTGTTGCGTCCAGGACCATCAGGTCATTGGGACAGATGTACATGCAGGCTGTCTTATCACCGCCTTTACAACCGTCACATTTTTCGTTAATTACAAAACTTGGCATTGATTTACCTCCTGAATCGTTTTTTTTAATGGTTTCCGGGAGTATCCATACTACATGTCATCATGTGGCTCGGGATCCCCCATTCAATAAGCACCAGCTATTACATCCCCCCTTTCAGTTAGTTTGCTCGGCCCCTCTAAAACCTCCTATGTATCGCGATTTCTTTTCCAAATTTTTCTATTCCTCCAAACTGATCACTCTTTATAATGATACCGATTAACGTGAAGAAATTTAAGCTATTTCACAAGGAGATTAACGAGATCATAGACTCTAGCTCTGAACGACTTCGCATACCATCCTACGTCCGACTTGTCAAGCCTTTTTGGCGCAGGTTTAGGGTCTGCCAGACAACCATGCGTCGAGGCAACGCGCCCGCAACATGTTGCGCTATATCATGATAGAACAGTACGCTATATAGTATAATTATATTTTGGATGACCTGACTTATTCGATACGTTCTTCACAAGAGCTACGCATCATGATAGCCAAAGTGACAGTCGACCTGGTTGACTTCACCCCCCCTAAAATGGTAAATGAAAACCGGAATGAAAGATTTCCAGAAGCTTGCCTTAGATGATACCTTCAAATTTTCTTGCTACCCGGGCATCGAGTGTTTCAACTGTTGCTGCGGCGACCTGAATCAATTCTTGACCCCCTATGATATCCTTCGTCTCAAAAAGGGATTGAAGCTCTCCTCCGGAGAGTTCCTCAAGCGCTACACCACGCATCACATAGGCCCCGGGTCTGGCCTGCCGGTAGTCACCTTCAAGATGCTGGAGTATGATAACCTGAGTTGCCCGTTTGTGAGCAAAGCGGGCTGTACGGTGTACCCGGATAGACCAGGCTCTTGCCGCATATATCCCCTCGGTCGCATTGTACAAAGAAAGCCTGATCAGGCCACGTGCGAAGAATTCCATATAGTGATCAAGGAGCCGCACTGTCTCGGTTTTACGGAATCGAAAGAATGGACAGTAAGGGCGTGGAAACAAAGCCAGGAAGTTAGCCTCTACGATGAGATGAATGACCTGTTGATGGACATCATATCCCTGAAAAACAAAAGTCGTACAAGGAGGCTTACTCAGAGTGAAAACGAGTTGTTCTACTTGGCCTGTTACGACCTTGACAGATTCAGGAACCTTGTTTTTGAAAAAAGACTTTTGGAGGCCCATCCTGTTGAAGAGAAAATTATGAACACCCTGGAAGAAGACGACGTGGCCTTAATGCGGTTTGGTATTGAATGGATCAAGGGCAGGCTTTTTGCTCCTAGCGAATCTTCGTATTAAAGCGGCGAGGCAAGAAGTTGATAGGAAAATCCGAAATTCGAATATCGAAATCCGACACGAAGTGAAGCTTGCGCTAAACAATGACAGAAATAAAAATGCTCCAATGACAAAAATATCGAATTTTCAATGTATTAGTTTCGGTCATTTTGTCATTCGGTATTCGGATTTGTTTCGGCCTGCCCTGGCGCGACGTGTCTGGATGATTCTGCAGCCCATGTAAGCCAGGTCTGGGCCAGGGATTTCAGATTTCGATATTCGGGTTTTGCCTGAATATTACTTTTCGTTCAGGCACTAGACAGTCGGGAGGATTTTGATGGAACTCAAGGGTAAGGTAGCGCTGGTGCTGGGTGCTATCAAGGGTATTGGGAAAGGCATCGGGCTTGCCCTGGCAGGAGAAGGGGTCAAGGTGGTGCTGAACTATTACGACTGGGAAGAATCCCTTGGGCAGATGAAAGAAAACTTTGAAGAGGCAGGTGCTGACTACCACGTTGTCAGGACGAATCTGCTTGATACAGACAAGATCTCCTCCCTTGTTGACAAGGTCATAGCCCGGTTCGGTCGCCTTGACATCCTGATCAATAATATGGAGCGCGGGGGGTGGCCCGTAGTGCATGGCCCTTATGTTCGCGAACAATGGGACCTGGAGATGGCTACAACGCTTCGGGCAAAATGGTGGGTCTACAGTGCGGCCCTTCCCTACCTGAAGGCTTCCGGCGATGGTGTGGTGGTCAATATCTCATCCATTGCAGGACTCGTCGGCAGGGCGGGTCCTGCAGGACGGGTCTTTAACGATGGATATGCAGCAGCAAATAGGGCCGTATCATCTTTTACAGAGACCTGGGCACGAGAAGCTGCACCGGAAGTCAGAGTCAACGAAGTCATGCTCGGATTTTTTGAGACTCGCCATGGTCCCCAAACCCGGGGGTGGGGCCTGCTGACCGAAGCCCAGCGCAATGAGATTAGAGATCATACCCTGCTCCGACGAATCGGTACGATTGAAGATGTGAACAGGACAGTCCTTTTTCTGATTAGGGATGCCTCCTTCATGACTGGAAGTGTGCTCCGGCTTGACGGTGGTTATCTCCTGGGTGGAGAATATTCAGAGCCCATGCCAAGACCGGTTGAGCCGGTATAGCCTGTTGAGCCCGTTAGGTGCTCACGGTGGCTGGTTGCGCGTTGCGGACATGTGAGCTCAAAGCTCAAAGCTGAAGGCTCAAAGGTAAAAACTTAAAACAAAAGAAAATCCAAAGAACCATTGCGCCGTTTTTGCTTTCAGCTTTTAGCTATTCTACGGGCTAACGAACCAATGCTACTTGAATGCAAGGACACAACCTTTCAATACCCCAATACTGATACCTACGTGTTCAAGGATCTGACCTGTCGGGTAAGCGGTCCTGGATTCCATGCCTTGTTTGGGCCGTCGGGTGTAGGGAAGACGACCCTTGCGAGGATCAGGCTAGAGCAAAAGCTGATTCCCGGCCCCGTGTCTGTGGAAAGAATCTTGAGGCCCTATTCAGAAATCGTGAATCGTTAAGCCAAAATCGACTAAACTGCCCAGTCCGGAATGAAATGCAGGATGTGTTCTTTTATCTCTTCAAACTCTGCGGCATCCACCTCAGCTTCCACCTCATCAGCGTCAAACCAACAGATTGATTGACCTTTGTGGTCGTACACGTTGAAGATCCGCTTCCCTTCTTCTCTTGGATTCTCCATCTCTATCACTTCAGCCACAATTTTTTTTGCCTGTTCATAGGGAATGAATCGAGGTTTATCCATAAGCACTTCCATAAATCAAACCAAAGGGGTCGGGAAAAAAATCTCTTCATAAAGATTCAGGGCATAGCGGTCGGTTATGCTGGCAGCAAAGTCACAGACCGTGCGCTCCCGGGTAGTACCAGATGGAAGACCACCCATCTCCATTTTGCTGAGTTCTTTTTCAAGTGCTTCCGGGTTTTCCAAAAGGTAGTAGTATAGCTCTGAGAGGATCTTTTTGACCTTGACAAACTCTCCGTGCACCTGCTCAGACCTGTAAACATTATCATAGAGAAACTGCCTGAGCAAACCCATAGCCTCGGAAACAGACTGACTCACGGCAAGGTGCATATCTCCATCCTCAATCCAGGTTGACATCACAAGGTCGTTTATCATGGTCCTGATCCTCTCAGAATGGGAACGACCCAATACGTCCGCACACTGTTTTGGAACCTGCTTTAAATGGATGACACCACTACGGATGGCATCGTCTAAGTCGTGATTGAGATAGGCCATGATGTCAGCAAAGCGCACTACCCTGCCCTCAACCGTTGCGGGCATCTCATTGGGTTCCTCGGGCACTACTGCTCCATACCCCTTGGAATGCTTCAGGATCCCGTCACGGACCTCCAAGGTCAGGTTCAGACCGCGGCCTTGGTTTTCCAGCACATCAACGACCCTTACGCTCTGTTCCCTGTGAGAAAACGTTTCCAAATAGATTTCCTTTAGCACAACCTCGCCACCATGTCCGAACGGCGTGTGTCCCAGATCATGTCCCAGGGCTATGGCTTCAGCCAAATCCTCATTCAGCCTTAATGCCCGTGCCATGGTGCGTGCAATCGTAGAGACCTCTAAGGTATGTGTAAGCCGTGTACGGTAGTGGTCTCCCAGCGGAGAAAGAAAAACCTGAGTCTTGTGCTTAAGGCGCTTGAAGGCATTGGAATAAACAATGCGATCGCGGTCTCTTTGAAACTCCGTACGAATGGGACAGGGCTTTTCATGTGTCACCCTCCCCCGGGAATCACTGCTCAAACAGGCACAAGGGGACAGATATTCCCTCTCCCATGCCTCTATCTCCTCCCGTATGGACGTCAGCTTATGCGATCGTTTTCTTAAGGCCTGCCACCGGGCCATAGCTTGAGACTCCTCTAAGGCTAAATATTCAAAGTTAACAGCACATAATATTGAAAGCCGAAAGAGATTATTACCTTATCGCACAAGAACGAAAATCCGTAAAGACATATTGTGTGATATTGCACGGTAACGTCAAGGCAAACCTCGACATTATCGACATTAATGTATTATAATAAAAATCGACTCATTCCTAAAATCCCCCCTAACCCCCCTTTTTCAAAGGGGGGAGTTACTTCAAAGTCACCCTTTAATAAAGGGGGATTTAGGGGGATTTTCGTGCTTTCCCATTTTGAGGTGTTCGCCTTGAGAAGAGGCGTGTTTTCGTGGTAGATCCTTTTCGCAATTCACGCTGCACGATATCGGAGAAGAAGATCAAAAATGGATTATGAATTCTTTATGTCAAAGGCGCTTGCAGAGGCACACAGGGCGATGAGTTTGGGAGAATTCCCGGTTGGCTGTGTGATCGTGTATGAAAACAGGGTCATTGTCACCGGAGCACGGCACCAAAGCGTTCAAGACGACCAAAACGAGCTGGACCATGCTGAAATGTTGGCGTTGAGGAAGTTGGTTGATATAGAGGGAAAAATCGACAGAGAAAAGGTAACCATTTTTTCAACACTGGAACCCTGCCTTATGTGCTATACGGCAATCATTGTAAACGGCATA
>JAUWMM010000259.1 GCA_030613145.1 Desulfobacterales bacterium
TGTACGGCACTGGGAGGTGGAAACGCCTTCCAATCCCAGCCCCATAGCGTATGTTGTACAATAGGAACCGCATGCTATCCGATTTCCGTCAACATAGATTTCATGATGAACAACAAGGCCTGTAACAAATCATTCACGCGAGATATAAATAATGAGAAACAAACACCAATATTATGATCGACAACTTTGATGGTCTCGCAAAAAGTCAGAATCAGACGGCAAAGCAAAAGGCTCCAAATTCAAGGCGCGCAAATCCTGAGGAATGAGGCGTACTTATGGTACGCCGCAGTGACGAAGGATGCAGCGGAACGCGGAAGTTGGACTTTTTGCGAAGCCGTCAACTTTATTATGAATACGATATCCATCCGACGGACGCCGAGGCGGCAAAGTTTCCTTTCTCGCCAGAAGATAATAGGAAAAATACACGTGTCAAGCAGAAAGGCATTCCCTGGGTTTCTGCTGATTCCTGGAGTCGTCAGGCGGCTGTAGATGGTCAAGCATTTTTCCTATATTTAACGGTTAAATAGATGATAGTAGTTGAAGCAATAGCACAGAGAGCATTAGTAATTACTAAGCTCCAACTGTGCTTCCAAAAGCCGTATATCAGCCACCAAACTTGGCCATGAAAAATTATCCACCACAGCAGCAAACTCAAATCGTCAGACTTCTTTCTTTTCAGTAGTCTAGTAATCTGTGGTACTCCAGCCAACGCCATTGATGCTCCTACAATGCTCATCCATATCTCAAGCACTTGCTTCTCCTAGTTCAATACACAAATGTTTCGATTGCGATCTTCCAACGCTAAACTCTTTCTGTCGCCGTTTCACTTCGTCCCAATCCCATGGCATAGATCACTCACATTTCTGGTCGTTCGTATGCCCTTGCTCCCAAGTTCCGTTGGCACTAATAGGGCAGCAGCCTGACTGGGTCAAGGGGAAATGGACATTCGTTAACGAGACGTGTCGGTCAACTGTAACTGATCGTAACTATAACAATGCTCTTCCTTCCTCGATGGAAATACTGGTGGGATTAGGAGGAGGGTCTCTTGACGGGAATTATGCCTCAGTCTCCGTTCAAATGACCAGGCTTGTGTGCCTTAACAGCTTTATTTATCATCGTTTTCAGCTCAGAGAGGTCAAATGACTTGACGACGTAATAATCCGCGCCCACGGACCTTTGGTCATATTTGTACGTTTCCGAAGCGCTACATAAGATGACGGGCAGATTATAGTATTCCTTGCGGATTTCTTTAAGAAGTTCAAGTCCGTCATGATCTACAAGCATGATGTCGAGAACCACGACATCGGGCTCAAAACGATCTATGATGCTCAGTAGTTGGTGGCCGGAGTCCACAGCTGAGACCTGATGTCCCTCATCAGACAGTTCCCCTGTGAAGTACTGGCGTATGTTTGTATCGTCATCCACAACAAGGACCTTTGCCATGTTCACTCCTTCTTAAGTTGTGCTCAACCTTTTAACCATCAGATATTGTCTCAAAAGCCTCTTTGGAACGATCCAGGCGCTCTTGTTATTCTTTAATCGTACTCACAGATTGTCAGATTCTTGACGTACAATATTCGTTCCTTGATTCTTGCGCTATGGTGCTTATAGTAGACAGTAAGCGGGCAGGCTGGATTTTGGGGACATCATGCCTGGCTTTAATTTCCCCCGTTGTTTCATAGGCTTACCCGCTCATCCTCGCATGAATGCTATCATCCTTATCAATTCTGGTATTTTAGTTTGTTGACGGCAATGCCGATAGGTCATATGAACATATTGAGGCTGTTGCCATTTCCGGGTTGTGAATCACTGCGCCCAACAGCATTTTCGAGTGAGCGTAGCTTTAGGCTACGTGTCCCGTTGACTCCAAGGAGATTCTATGAAAAAGGACGAACACACTGACAGTGACTTCAATATGCGTCGTAACTTCGCTGAGCAAACCATAAGGTTCTGGAAAAACTCCAAGCAGGAACATCAATACGAGTCCTCACCTCAAGAGGAATCCCCCGGAAATGCACAACCCCAAGATAACCAAACTGAACAACCCGCTTCCTCAAGGAGAGCGCGGTCTTAAATCGTGCCTTTTTTCCTTACCCCTATGTCTCAGGGGTAGCTAAAAGCCTCGTACCCCCGCGGACCACGCAGCGTTGCGGGAGGTGCTTCACCATTTGTGTTCTCGTAAACGTTCTTGCGTTAAAGGCATAACTCCTCGGTCCGCTAATTCCTGTTCTCATACCTCTGTTTGAGATCAGCGAGAAACTGTTGGGCAATCTCAAGCTCAAATTCCACCGTGGATACCTTCTCGCGGTGTTTAGAAGTGGAAGCCTTGGTGTATTGCCTCAGGTCGGCCTCCAACGACTCGATGTAGGATGCTACCTCAGCAATCGCTGCCTGAGGAGGCAGGCTCAGGAGATACGCTGTCGGCTTTACTGTCACTGTTGGCCCGTGAGGGACATTTTTTGCGATGGTGTAGTGTTTTGCTATTATGTAAAGCTTGTCGCGCTTCATCTGTGTGCTTCTGAACTTGCGATTTGCCTTTTGCCAGAAATCAGCGAATTCCGCCTTGTTTTCAAATGACCGTTTCAAACATCTTCATTGCCTACACGAGGGATGGGCCCCGTTATTTCTCCTCCTGATGATCAGCTTCTTTATGTTCAGTTTCTCCCTCTTCCACACTGACCATTCCTGCCGCCACCTCGCGAAGTGCTATGACTATGTTCGACGCATGGCCGGGGTTAAGGTTGGGATGCAGGAGCATCTCCTGCAACGATAGCATCGATATCACTTTGTGCTAGTGTTTCTCTTTCGAGCAGAGCCTGAGCCAGGGCGTGAAGGGTGTCCATGTTATGTTGCACGATCTTCCTTGCTCTTTCGTACGCATCTGACACCAGACGCATAACCTCCTCATCGATAAGCACGGCTGTCTCTTCACTGTAATCCCGATGTTGACCAAACTCTCTACCCAGAAAGATCTGCTCTTTTTTCTGGCCAAAGGCCAAGGGGCCCAGTTTGTCGCTCATGCCCCACTCGCAGACCATCTTTCGCGCAGTCTCCGTGGCCCGTTCGAGGTCGTTGCCCGCACCAGTCGTTGTCTCGTTAAGGACCAGCTCTTCGGCCGCTCGACCACCCATGAGTACTGCGAGATTGTTCAAAAGGTATTTCTTCGGATAGGTGTGCTTTTCATCCATGGAGAGTTGTTGGGTAAGGCCCATGGCGCGACCCCTGGGTATGAAGGTGACCTTGTGGATCGGGTCAGTGCCGGGCAGCTTTTTCACAACCAGGGTGTGGCCTGCTTCATGATAGGCGGTGTTTCTCTTCTCATCGTCGCTGATGATCATGCTCTTGCGGGCTGTCCCCATCAGCGTTTTATCCTTGGCCTCCTCAAAGTCGGCCATCTCCAAACGGTCCTTGTCAGACCGTGCAGCCAGCAGTGCTGCCTCGTTGACCATGTTTTCCAGGTCAGCGCCCGATAATCCAGGTGTGCCCCGGGCCAGGACAGCCAGATCCACATCATCTGCCAAAGGCGTCTTTCGGCTGTGGACTTCAAGAATACCTTCACGACCCTTTACATCGGGTACTGGCACAACGACCTGGCGGTCAAAACGTCCTGGGCGCATAAGAGCAGGGTCCAGGATGTCAGGACGGTTTGTGGCTGAAATCAAAATTACTCCCTCATTCGATTCGAAACCGTCCATCTCTACCAAGAGCTGGTTTAGGGTCTGTTCTCTTTCGTCATGTCCTCCGCCAAGACCGGCACCCCTGTGGC
>JAUWMM010000146.1 GCA_030613145.1 Desulfobacterales bacterium
ATAACGAACTGTAACTCGATTGCTGGCTTTGAAATCCGGTTTTCGACTATAGATCACACCTTATTCATCTTAATCAATCAATATGGCAAGTGCTGCGGCTTTTCCAGGCAGTACAGACGCCAGGCACAACCAAGCTGGTCACAATAGCCCTTTGCCCTGCGAAAACAATCAGGGTTGCCCTCGGCACGCTGAATGCTTCTGATCAGCTCGATCACATCCAAAAAATTTTTCTTCAACCCTAATTCTTTTGTCGTCAGTTTATCGTTTGTCTCGTTATTGGACCCAGTATCTTTGATAGGGTCGTTCAGCGCTTGTTTAACCGTCTTGAACGGCAGGCTCTCGAACAGGTTCATACCATCACCATCCAATAAGAGTTCCTGATTTCTTGATTTAATGAATGTCGGCCTTTTCTATTTTGGCCTTTATCAAATATCCAAATTTGATTCGGTTTGTCCATAGAGGGATGGATTCATTTTGATAGGGGAAACCCCTAATAGGCGGGACTTTAACCTAGACACAGGAGGGGAGACAAGTCTTAATCCTTCCAGAGGTCTACGTCGATCAAGCCAAGCTTTGCGGCATAGCGAACCAATTCAATGGTACTGTGAACGTCAAGCTTGTTCATGATGTTGGTCCGGTGATTCTCCACGGTCTTGGGGCTAATGAAAAGCTTTTCAGCGATCTTTTTGGTGGAAAGCCCTTCTGCCAGCAGGCGCATTACCTGTTGCTCGCGCGGTGTCAGGGCACCGTAAGCGGTATCCTTAATCTTTGCCTCTTTAGCCGGGAATTCCATAAGCTCTTCCACCACCTTATGGGAAACGGAATTGTCCAGGAAATACTCTCCTCTTAATACAGTCTCAAGACCCTGAACAAGCATGTCAGCAGCCGATTCCTTAACCACATACCCCGTGGCCCCTGCCCGAAATGCCTCGGTGATATGATCGATTTTGGAGTGCATGCTAACGATCATCACTCTTGTCCCTGTCAAAAGGCTTCGTATGCTGCGGGTAACGTCAATACCGCTTTTATCCGGCAAAGATATGTCCATGATTACCAAGTCAGGCTTCAGTTTCTTTGCCAACCTTAGCCCTCCTTGTCCGCTACCGGCTTCCCCGACAACCTCGAACGCGGGGTTGCGTGATATGAGGAACTTTAGACCTTCCCTGAAAAGGGGGTGGTCGTCAACAATCAAGATGGTTTTTTTATTTGCCATTATTTTCTCACCTGTAAGGAAACTCTATGAAGATTTTCGAGCCCTCCGTTAGGCGGGATTCGATCCTCATTTTTCCTTTAAGCAGGGCGACCCTTTCCTGCATGGTCCGAAGTCCCATACGTCTCTCTTTAGCCGCTGAGCCCATCCGGTCTTCCACATCAAAACCCTTCCCATTGTCTTCGATTCGAAGAATGATGTTTGGAAAAGAGGCGACCAGCCTCATGGTCACCTGGCTGGCATCAGCATGTTTCCTGACGTTGTTAAGGCTTTCTTGAATCAGGCGAAAAAGGGTAATCTTGGTATCAAAATCGAGTTTTAACTTATCTATACCACTGGCAAAGAAGTCGACCTTCACTTGGTTCTTGGCGGAAAACTCTTCACAATACTCATGGACGGACCGGACCAGCCCCATTTGATCCAAACCGACAGGACGTAAATCATAGGCCAAATCTCGGACAACCGTAATCGTTCCCTGTAGCATTTTGGAGAGCTCTGAAACAATTTGCCTCGTCTCATGAGGCCCTTCCGGCTGATTATCAAAAAGGGTGTCAAGGCCGATTTTGAGCGTGGAAAGATCCTGCGCTACACGGTCGTGCAGGTCACGAGAAATCCTCTGTCGCTCACTTTCCTGGGCCTTCATCAGCTCTTGGGTGAGGGTGCGTATGTGTTCATTGGCCCGCTTGCGCTCGGTGATATCCCGAACAGCAGATAACACGGCGTGCCGGTCGTTTAGATTGAACAGATGGGAACTTATCTCAACGGGAATCCTTCTGCCCTCTTTGGATACTTGTACTTTTTCGAAGATGACATGTTTTTCGGCAAGCAACTTCTTTTGTCGCACGGGAATATTCGGAAGGTCTTCAGGGGCACTAAGATCTAAAGGTGATAAGTTCAAAAATTCTTCTCTTGTGTAGCCATACCTTTGACACGCAACATCATTGGCTTCGATGAATTTGCCAGGCATACCCTCTGGTGTCGGGCGATGAACGAACAGAGCGTCGTTGGTACTGTTAAACAAGACACGATATTTTTCTTCACTCCCCTTTAACGCTTCCTCACCGCGCTTCTGCTCGGTGATGTCCCAGAAGATGCCTATTACACCCTTGATATTACCCTTTCCATCCTTAATCGGCGTTTTGACGGTGTGGACCCACATTTCTTGTCCGTCTTGGACGTACTTCTCTTCAATATCTTCAGTCTCCCCCAACGTCAAAATTCTTATGTCGTCCGCTCTGTATTTTTCAGCCAATTCCTTAGGAAAGAATTCATAATCTGTCTTTCCTATGATCTCTTCAGGCTTGATCTTTAAATCTCGAGCGTAGTTCTCATTGCAGGACACATAGACTAAATCCCTGTCCTTTTGAAATATTTTCTGCGGAAGATTTTCAAGCAATGTTCGATACTTATTCTCACCATTAGGCTTTACACTATTACCATTCATCTCCCTTCTCCACTGCCCAATCTTACTCGGGTTCCTCCGAGCTAAGGAAACGAGCGACTTGAGGCCACCTTATGGGGGCATTCCTGTCTTGTATGAGAATCTTGTGGTCGAAGAGATTAACGACCATAATGCTTCAGGATGGCTTCGCACAATCCGTCGATGGTGTAATCTTGGGCCATAATATCTACCTTGAAACCGAGATCTCTGGCCGTGTCTGCTGTGATCGGACCGATGCTGGCAACAGTGACCCCTTTAATTAGACTTTCAAACCTGTCAGGCGGAAGGAGGGCCTTAAAGTTTTTGACAGTAGACGAACTCGTAAAAGTTAGAAGGTCGATGGACCCTTCTTCCAAGTGCTTGATCAGCACGTCCACGTTTTCGCGTGTCTGTTCGGTCTGGTAGGCGACGATCTCATCCACAACAGCACCCATTTTCCGTAGTTCTACAGGAAGCACTGGTCGCGCCTCTTTGGCGCGAGGCAGTAACACCCTTTTTCCGTTCATGGGTTCTTGTCTAAAGGCTTCCACGATCGACTCGGCCTGATAGGTCTCAGGAATAATATCGCTCTTGAGGCCGAAATCGCGCAATCGTTTTGCCGTGGCAGGCCCGATAGCTGCTGTGCTCACATCTTTTAAGGCCCGCACATCCTTGTCTTTTTTATAGAGACGCTCAAAGAAGAAAGAAACTCCGTTTGCACTTGTGAAAACCAGCCAGTCATAGGTGCCAAGATTATCTATAGCCGCATCAAGGGGGGCCCAGTCCTCCGGTGGAACGACCCTTATAGTGGGGCATTCAAGGCAGGCAGCTCCCAGGTCTGAAAGCTTTCTAACCAGCTCGCTTGCCTGTGCTCGTGCCCTTGTGATCACCACGGTCTTACCAAAAAGAGCCCTTTTCTCAAACCAGTTCAGGGTCTCCCTGAGCTTAACAACCTCACCTACAACGATAGTGACGGGCGGCGTGAGTGCGGCTGCCTCCGCCTGCGCCACAATTGTGTCAAGAGTACCCGCTAACGTGGTTTGCTGAGGAGTGGTTCCCCATCTGACAAGGGCCACTGGGGTCTTCGGGTCACGACCGGCCGCAATCAGTTTCTCTGCAATCTTGGCCAGGTTCTTAACACCCATCAAGATGACCAGAGTCCCAGCGCCAGTGCCAAGTCTGGACCAGTCCACCGTGGGGTGCTGTTTTGTTGGGTCTTCATGGCCGGTAACAAAGGCCACGCTGGCAGTATACCCTCGATGCGTAAGGGGTATGCCCGCACAGGCTGGTGCAGCTATAGCCGAGCTTATGCCAGGGACTACCTCAAAGGAAATCTTTGCTTGAGCTAGGGCCTCAGCCTCCTCACCCCCTCTGCCAAAGATAAAGGGATGTCCGCCTTTAAGGCGAACAACGGTAAGGCCTTCTCTTGCCTTTGAAACCATGAGCTTGTTAATCTCATCTTGAGGAACGGCGTGATTACCCTGCAGCTTGCCAACATAGATAGTTTCGGCATCTTGTCTGGCATACTTCAAGAGCTTAGCAGACGCCAGGTGGTCATACATGATCACATCAGCCTCTTTGAGGCGTTCGCTTCCCTTCACGGTCATGAGATCCGGATCGCCAGGCCCGGCACCAACCAGATAGACTTTTCCCAGTTTCATGTTGCCAAATCCTGTATAGCTCTGCCCAAGACGTTTTCCAAAATTTTCCTGCCGCCCTTTTTGAGGAGGCGATTGGCCAGCTCTCCCCCGAGCTTTTCGCTCTGGTCTACACGGCCCCTGATCGTCTCGCGAAGAAGAACAGAGCCGTCCACCTCGGCCACAAGGCCTGTAAGCTCAAGCTCGTCCCCAACGATTTTTGCTCGGCCTGCAATTGGGACCTGACAACCCCCTTCAAGCCGGGCCAGAAAGGCCCGCTCGCTTTCCACGGCCAAGCGCGTTTCCCTGTGATCCAGGGGTGCAATCAGTCGCAGAGTAGAGTCATCATCATCTCTCGTTTCAATCGCCAGTGCCCCCTGTCCGATGGCGGGAAGCATAATTGCTTCGGAGAGGTATTCTGTGATGCAAGCTTTCAATCCAAGCCTTTTGACACCGGCCGCAGCCACAATGATGGCATCTAGCCCCTCTGTTTCGAGTTTTCGTATACGGGTGTCGAGGTTCCCTCTCAAGGGATGCACTGTGATGTCCGGTCTGACATGCCGAACTTGGGCCCCGCGCCTGAGGCTACTACTTCCAAGCCGGGCTCCTTTTGGTAAGTCTTTAATAGAGTGGCCGTTTCTCGAAATCAGAACATCCAGTGGATTTTCCCTTTCGGGCATGGCACCAATGCAAAGCCCTTGCGGGATTTCAGCAGGCATGTCCTTCATGCTGTGGACGGCAAGGTCAACCCGGGCCTCCAAAAGAGCAGTTTCAATCTCCTTTACGAAGAGTCCCTTTCCTCCGACCTGTGCAAGGGGCACATCCAGGATTTTGTCCCCTGTGGTCTTGATCTTGACCAACTCGGTTTCATATTGGGGATAGAGTGCATGGAGTCGGGAGCGTACCCACTCTGCCTGCCACACGGCAAGGGGGCTTCCTCTTGTGCCGATTCTAATGACCTTCATTGTCAATGGCCACAGGTGCTGCAGCTTGTGGCGCTGCAGGAAGTGCAGGCAGAACCCTTTGAACTTGAGAAACCACCGTCGCTCTTGTGGCTAAAAGCAGAAAGAAGCTTTTTGACCTTCTTGCCGTTGCAGGTTGGACAAGTAATTTTCTGGTTTCCAAGGACCAGGATCTCAAAATTCTTGTCACATTTCATACAGTGATATTCGAAGATAGGCATTTTGTGGTCTCCTTAAAGGCCTAAGATTTTTTCACAATATATAACTGTATTGCCTGTTTGTCCAGCCTCACTCAAGGGCCGGACCGACTGATTTTTTCAATCACGGATGCTGCAAGAAGGGGAAACATGATTTCATGATGACCAATGAGGGTATAACCCATCCCGCCCATGCTGGTCGGGCGCTCGACCACATTCGTCGTGGGGCGGTAGTGCCGGATGAAATCCATATTCACGGCCGTAAATCGCTCCACTTTGTGTCCCATATTCCGAACTTGGG
>JAUWMM010000260.1 GCA_030613145.1 Desulfobacterales bacterium
TCAATCTTTGAATGTGCGGAATGACGAGTTGTTTCACGTTGGATGACACGTTTTCTTCAAGATCTCTTTTATCGTTTTCCCTCTGTTTCAACAAAACCTTCAAGGCAGTGTTAACTTCTTCAAGATGCTTAGACTGCGGCAACAACTCCTTTTCTCTCTTACGTAGAGCTTCCTCGGCTCGTTGGATAATGTATCCCAATCGCTCAGCAATAACGTTAAGCAAATTCCTCTCTTCTTTCAAGAAAGGCCCCTCATAACTTTCAGACCTTTCTTCCAAATAACAGACATCCAAAGTACCGATCCGTTCGCCATGCACAACGATGTCGCTTGCCTGCTTCCAGTCTGTCTCTTTGAAGTTGTCTGTCGTGAATTCTTGATCTTCCAACACGATACGCGCACAGGTGATTTCAGGGTACTGCCAGGATGGCGGGATGAAATCAACGGTCCCCTGTAGTTTTTCCTCTAATGCAATTTCCTGCTTTTCAACAAGACGAGAAATGCCATAAAGGCAATTCAGTTCCTTGACTCGCTCGCCAAGATCATGTGTATGCTGTTGCAATGCCTCCTCGGCCCGCTTGCGCTCATTAGATTCCTTTTCTAACTGCTTAATCCTTTGTTCCAATTCTTTATAGGTCGGTTTTCTGGCCATGAGAACATCCTTACCATTAACATGAAAACAAAAAGGGCCCATACAAGCCGGAATCTTTGATACCGTGTATGAGCCTTTACCCATTACATCAGGCTTCCCTCCAGGGTTTTGGGAGACCTTTGCAAAACCGTCGTTTTTTCGTGATGCGGCGTCAGACTTCAAATTTTAATCTTCGAAATACATAATGTATTCCTCCGGTTAAAATTTTTGCCTTCCTTGCCTGACAAAAAAATGTCTCGTTTTTCAAAGGTCTCTTGGTTACAATTGATTCAAACAAAAAACGGGGGCAGGTCTTAGATTATAGCATATCCCCATCGCATACATGGCAGACTGGTGAACAGGCAGAGTCAAGGGCCTTGCGGTTGGTACAGACAGAGAGGTTCTTCGGCAAGATAGTCGCCTGTGGCCTCATAGGCCCGGGCACGACATCCCCCGCAGACCTTCCGATACTCGCATTTGCCACATTTACCTTTCAAGTTGTTGTAATTTCTAAGGGTCTTGAATACTTCTGATTCGTTCCAGATGACCCCGAAGGGTGTCTCATTTACGTTGCCGCAGTTGATGTCCAGAAAACCACACGGTTGAACAATGCCGGTATTCGAGATAAAACAGAAGCCGGTACCGCCCAGGCAGCCGCGAGTTACGGCATCCAGCCCGTGGGTCTTAAATGTGACAGTCTTTCCTTCTTCTCGGGCACGCTCCCTCAAGATCCTGTAATAGTGGGGAGCGCAGGTGGCTTTCAACTGGAGAGACACCTTGTCCCTCTGGTCGTAGAACCAGTTCAAGATCTCTTCATACTGCTGAGCCGAAATCTCTTGATCTACAATATATTTTCCCCGTCCTGTGGGGACCAGCAAGAAGATGTGATGGGCTACGGCGCCTAACTTCGCAGCAAGCTCCTGGATCTTTGGCATCTCTTCAAGATTCTGTAATGTGATCGTGGTATTGATTTGGAAATCGACGTCAGCCTGCTTGGCCCACTTGATGCCACGGAGCGCCCCTTCGAAAGCACCATCCACCTGGCGGAATTGGTCGTGACTTTCTTTTGTAGCCCCATCTAAACTGATGCTGATTCGCTGGATACCGGCCTCCGCCATTTCTCTAGCAATTGCCTCAGTGATGAGAGTGCCGTTGGGGGCCATTACCATTCGAAGCCCCTTTCTAGTGCCATGTCGGGCAAGCTCAAAGATATCCGGCCTCAAAAGAGGTTCCCCGCCGGTGAGGATGACCACAGGGTCGCCAACCTTACTGATCTGGTCAAGCAGGCCAAGGCTCGCATCTGTGTCCAGCTCATCCGGGTATGGCCCTTTCGAGGCAGCAGCACGGCAATGAATACAGGAAAGATTACAGTTGCGGGTGACCTCCCAGGCTATAAGGCGGATGCTTGATTCCGGATTTTTGCCTCCCGGGTGAGTCATCTGCCCAACTCCCTTGCTGCTTCTTTTGCAAAATAGGTGAGAATTATGTCAGCGCCGGCCCGTTTGATGGCAATCAGGGATTCCATCATTGTCTGTTTGCCGTCAAGCCATCCAAGCTTGTCTGCCGCCTTGATCATGGCAAATTCGCCGCTAACATTGTAGGCCGCAACCGGCAGATCGACCTCTTCCCTAACCCGGCAGATGATGTCGAGATAGGCGAGCGCAGGCTTTACCATTATAATGTCAGCGCCTTCTTCCACATCCATGGTCACCTCGCGGATCGCTTCCAAGCTGTTGGCAGGATCCATCTGATAAGTACGGCGATCCCCGAATTTTGGAGCTGACTCGGCTGCCTGACGGAAAGGATAATAAAAGGCAGAGCAGTATTTGGCAGCATAGGACATGATGGGTGTGGACTCAAAACCGTTTTCATCCAAGGCATCGCGTATTTCGGCTACACGACCGTCCATCATATCAGAAGGAGCTACCATGTCCGCGCCGGCCTGAGCGTGGGACAGGGCTGTGCGCGCCAAAAGATCGAGGGTCGCATCGTTGTTTATTATACCCTCCTGCACAACGCCACAGTGCCCATGATCGGTATACTCACACAGGCAAACATCGGTTATGATCACCAGATCTTTGACCTTGTCCTTCAGTGCCCTTACCGCTCTTTGCACGATTCCATCCTTGGCGTAAGCCGATTTAGCCAAGGCGTCTTTTTTGTCCGGGATGCCGAAGAGCATCACGGCTGGGATACCCATATCACGTGCATCTCTGGCCTCTTTCACGACCTTGTCCACGGAGAGTTGATAATGTCCGGGCATTGAGGGGATGGGTTTCCTAACTCCCTTGCCCTCAACTGAAAACAGGGGCAGGATCAGGTCGTCAACCGATAGCCTTGTCTCGCGTATCATGCGCCTGAAATTCTCGTTTTGCCGCAAGCGCCTTGCCCTATAGTCCGGAAAAAGCATGATTTACTCCTTGTATCTGATCACAGGTTGAAAATCTCTCGTCCGTTTCACGGTAAAGGAGAGGTCTGTCTTGACTTCACTTTTCATGTGAGGACTCTGTGAAAGACAACAGGGTCGGAATTATGATTAGGTGGTCTTAGTATAGATTTTTTTAACCAGGTTATTGAAAAATTCCTCGGGGTTTTCAAGGGCCTCCTTGGTTATCACAAAAGCATTTTGGCCGATCTTGTCGCGGATCAGTTTAAAACCGTATTCAAAGTTGGTAGTCAGTTGCTTGTAGAAATCCCCAAGTGCGGTGGCAGAAGTGAACATGTCCAAGATAACAAGGTCTACGGCATCTTCGTCCAGACTAACATTCAGGCCATGGGTTTTGTGAAAATAGGCCTCTACTTTCTTGATTTGCTCATAACAGAGCCCTATCTTTGCTATCAAGCCGTTTAACTCGCAGGCACTCATGCTATACACATTGGCAATCAAGTCTATTCGCGATGGAGTGAGCGCAATCTTTGATTTTTCTGCCAGCACAGCCCGGTTTTCCCTTACATATTGTTTGACCGATTCCTTTTCATTGCGGGCCAGATGTTCATAACACTGTGCCCACCTGGGATCATCAGGCGTGGATATGATTTTTTGAAGCATACCTTCGGGGTCCATTACCACTTCTTCGGTCACGGGCAGCTTCTTTACGTCTGTGGACGGTAGTCTTTTCTCAAGCT
>JAUWMM010000052.1 GCA_030613145.1 Desulfobacterales bacterium
GTTCAGACACTAATTATGGAAAATGTGAAATTGTTTTCCCTATTTAGTGGAAATCTATTGCATACTATGTGAAACAAATTTCCTCCCGCATTTTCTGTCTACTTAAAACATACCTATGATATCAATAAGTTATCGATTGCAAAAACTGTAAGTGCATCTGGCATCGAAATTGCTGGACTAATAGGGATGGAAGGAAACCTGTTATGCGACAAACCAACCTGAATGAACGACGTTACAGTGATAGAGTTCTTCTTACCACTCCACAGAAGTTGAATACAGAAGGGGAAGAAAACCTTTATCTGGTCGGTCTCTCTCATAATGGGGCCGAGATAACCTGCATGGGAAAACCAACTTGGAATGGGTCTGTAGATTTTTGTCTTTCGCTGCCGCAAAAACTCCATACTATTTCTGTCTCAGGGAAAATAGTGTGGAAGAAAAAGAAAGACCAATGGCATGCCGGACTTAAGTTTGTTTCTCTCTCAGAGGTAGACAAACAAATACTTGAAGCTTATGTGGATTACCTGAAACGAGATAAGGAACTCCAAGAAATCCGTAAGACCCTAAATATAAACTTAGAACAATTGAATGGGAAGCTTGATCGCTTGCTCGTGTTTCTATCTTTTATGACAGGAGCGGGCAGGGAAACGGTTACCGAACCAAAGCCACGTTATTTACATTGAATGTTGGGCGCTTCCCGAAGCAATGGGGGATTCTTTCCCCTTTCCACCTTTGCTGTCCGCCGGAGGCGGAGGCATTTGCCCCCATTGCTTCGGGCTCACGCCAAATCGTTACAAGAAAACCCCACCTACCAATTACATAGTGTCCATGCTTTTCCTATTTTAGAATAATATCACATGCTATAATATATTTACTATGTATGACCCGGTGAAAAGGGCGGAGGATGTGGCCCGCATTGTCTGCAGGGGTGATCTGAGGAAATATTATCGCTTCAGGCCGGCCAGGTTTTACGGGGGGATTGCCACGGCCGACTGTGTTGGGTGCTGTCTACGCTGCGTATTCTGTTGGTCCTGGCGCGAAGTGGTAAGGCCCGGTGCCTATGGTCGCTTTTATTCACCCGAAGCCGTGGCCGAAAGGCTTATCAGGACTGCCCGCAAAAAGGGCTTTGAACGGGTGAGGATAAGCGGCAATGAGCCGTCCATCTCCCGAGAGCACCTGCTCAAGGTCCTTGAACGTATCCCAGGAGATATCCTCTTTATCCTTGAAACCAATGGGATATTGATCGGCCACGATGAAACCTATGCCGTGGACCTGGGCAAATTCAAAAACCTTTACGTCCGCGTCAGTCTTAAGGGAACGACAGAAGAAGAATTCTCCGTACTGACCGGGGCAGAGCCGGATGGGTTTAAGCTGCAACTTAAGGCCATAGAAAATCTTTACCGCGCCGGTGTACAGGTGCAGCCCGCGGTAATGGTGAGCTTCTCGTCCAAGGAGAACATTTGGGCTCTCCGGAAGAGGCTTGCAACAATCGCCCCGAAATTTAAAGATATTGAGATAGAAGAAGTTGCACTTTATGGCGATGTGGAGAAACGACTGCAAAAGGCAAAGATGACCCCGACATCCCGATGAAAAAAGAAGCCCTCCTCTATGACAAGCTTACCCATGGCGAGGTGCAATGTCGCACCTGCCAGAGACGGTGTGTCATTGCCGAAGGGGATGCTGGCTGGTGCCACACCAGGGTAAACGAAAGGGGAAAACTCTACAGCCTTATATACGGTGAGGTCTCTTCGCTCTCAGTCAACCCCATAGAAAAGAAACCGGTCTTTCATTTTTATCCCGGAAGCCGTTGGCTCTCGCTTGGGAGTTGGGGTTGCAATTTCCGGTGTCCGGGCTGCCAGAACTGGGACATCGCTCACTGGAAAGGAAAGGACTTTGCAAAGGGTTCTTACCTCGCTCCAAAGGATCAGGTCGATATGGCGTTACGTCATGGATGCGTCGGCCTTTCCTGGACCTTTAACGAACCAACCCTGTGGTTCGAATACACCCTTGACACGGCAAAGCTTGCCAAGAAAAAAGGCCTTTACACTAACTATGTCACCAACGGGTTCATAACCGAAGAGGCCTTTGACATTTTTGCCCCGTACCTAGATGTGTACCGCGTGGACATTAAAGGGTTCTCCAACACCACCTACCAGAAGATCGCCCACATCCCTGAGTTCGGCTCTATCTTAAAGGTTACTGAAAAGGCCAAAGAATGCGGCATCCATGTGGAGGTCGTAACCAACATCATCCCCGGCTTCAACGATGATGATACACAGCTCCAAGGAATAGCCTCATGGATAAACAAGAGCCTCGGACCTGACACCCCATGGCACGTAACAAGATTCTATCCCGATTGCAAACTTGCGCACCTGGAGGAAACTCCGATTACGACCCTTGAGCATGCACAAGAGATCGGCAAGAATTGTGGCTTGCGGTATGTGTACCTCGGCAATGTGCCGGGGCACAAAGGGGAGAATACCTACTGCTACAATTGTAGCGCCCTGCTTATCAAACGATATGTCTTCGACGTGGTTAAGAATAGGATACAGGGAGGTAAATGCCCGGAGTGCGGTGTGACGATTGCGGGACGATTTTAGCTGTCCTTCCGCATTCCTATTATCAACAACTCCTCTCTTTACAATCCATATACAAATTGGTAACTTAAATAAAAAGTGGTTCAGTTTAACTTGTAGCCCGTTAGGTCCCGATGATGAAGGTGATATAAATGAAATTCAGCGAACTGGTCAGATTACTTGAAGATAGCGGATTTAAAATCGTGAAGCAGAAGGGCTCAATAAGATACTATAGAAAAGCTGGATGGAATAAACTAATCAGGGTTGATTACCACGGATCAAAGGAAGTTCCCACGGGAACTTGTCATGCTATATTGAAAGCCGCAGAAATCAAGAAATAACAAGGAGAATGGTAACATGATTGAATTAAAGTATTCATTAGTTATCGAAGCTACTGAAGAACCAGACTATTTCGGTTTTTATTCTCCCGATTTAGAGGGTTTTACAGGCATAGGACATTCTATAGAAGATTGTTTGTATAAGGCAAAGTGGGGCATGGAAGAACATGTCAAATTATTAGTGGAACAAGGGCTACCGGTCCCCCCTAAGAGTCCAGACCCCAGAATTATTATTCAAAATGAGAAGAAATTAGCTGCTGCCTGATACACATAGTAAGAAATAGATGAAGTTCAAATGAAGGAGGCCGCCCATGAAGTCAGCTATAACTTCTAAGTTCCAAACGACCATTCCAAAGGCTGTGCGTGAACGTCTCAAGCTTTCTATCCATGATACCCTGGAATGGAAAATTGAACGTGGACGTGCAGTGGTATCACCATTAAACAAACCGTTCCTAAAGTACAGAAATACTATAAAAGTAGGTAAGGGGGCTATTGTCAACGATATCAGATTGGCCCGGGGCTCAGGATGAAGGATTACCAATGGAAAAGTACATCTTAAACCATTGGCGCATATCCTTTGCATAAGATAAATTGCCAAGATAACCAACTTGTTTTTTCAGATTGAGAATAATTGAAATAATTATCCATTCTCAGCATAGAAAACACGCCGCATAAAAATACGGCGCAAGTCATTTCTGTTGATCATTCATGAAATTCTTGATATATTTTGTAAAACTTTACGTTTTTTAGGCCGCCTATTTCATGTTATGCTCTAACAAAATATGCTGGAGAATTATATGATCAAGCGTAAGCTGCTAAAGAAACTACTTTCTGGATCTAGGAATATCAGGTTTTCGGAGGCGGCCAGTGTCGCCGAAGCCTTTGGGTTCAAGCTGGATCGAATAAATGGTAGTCACCACATATACGTTCACCCCGACGTTCCGGAGCTTGTGAATCTTCAAGAAGTTAAAGGGAAGGCCAAACCATACCAGATACGCCAGTTATTGAAGATAATTGAGACCCATAATCTGAAAATGGAGGACGAGGAATGAAGGATTATCACATCAATATCTTTTACAGCGAAGAAGACGAAGGATATGTAGCAGACATACCCGATTTGAAGTATTGCTCTGCTTTTGGAGAATCTCCAGAAAAAGCGTTATCGGAAGTATTGAATGCAAAAGATGTATGGTTGGAGTCCGCACGTACACATGGAAAATCTGTCCCTGAGCCACATTATCGTCCTGTAGTCTACCAGGTAGCTTAATGATACACCGCACATGCGCTCATATGGCCGGCTTTCGGCTAAAATATGTGACAATCGTCACATTATTCGGACGTAAAGTGTGACTTATCGCACAAAGGCAGACCCCTTTCCCCTTTGTAGAACATACCCCTGTGCTCCCCTTGTGAATTTTCATAGACACAAGGATTAGTCTCTCTTATGGTCTAATTCCCCGCAGCAAGCTGTGGGGAAGTTCATTGTATTTTATGTTATGAAAAGTATTTTACCGGAGAAACGCCTTGTTCGTGTAAAAAACTATCCTAATGGAAAGGGTCAGGCATGTCTCCAAGAATTTGTCTTGAAAGTTAGCCCCGACTACATATCGAAAGATATTGGTATCAGTAACGATAAAAACGCATTGCATCAAAATATATATTGCAGTTCTTCCGGCTCTTTCGGAAAGACCCCTAAAAGCTCGGCCATTTTTTCGTTCCTAAAGTAGGACAAAGCTCTGGCAAAAGTTATCTTGCCATCTCCATATGCCTTTGTCACCTTGACCAAATACTCTTCTTGGACGGGGTTGGGCAAACGAAAAGAAAGATCAAGTTTGGGAACGTCGAATTTCTTGTTGATGGAATCCATATGAACGCGGTAAAGATGGTCACTTGTGTATTCGTACTGCAATAATTCCTGCCACTTCCTTTTGGATACGAAGCCTTCATCCATAAGGCGATAATTGATGACATCGCTACTGACGCCAAAGACATGGCATAGCTCTATCACTTTGTCTGGCGTCACCTTCTTGGGCACACGATCTTCAAGCGCAGGCCGAGGAACCAAAATCCTGGCCGCAACAGCATTGGCCCTGCTTTCGAGAGGATCAGATCCTGGCCGGGCAATATTGCAAACATAATTTTTCTGGTCCCTATCCAGCAAAAAGTGGGCATATTCATGTGCCAATGTGAAGTTCTTTCGAGCTCCGGGCTTATTGGCATTGACAAAGATCCAAAAGGTCTTGCTGTTTGCACTCATATAGAAGAAGCCGTCTATTGATTCCGGCAATTCTATGAAATTGACCAGGATACCTTCGTTCTGAATTGACGATAATAGATCGACTGGCTGCGTGATGATATATCCCCAATACTTGCGCTCGGACATTGCTATCCTGTGGCCCAACTCAAACCAGTTTAGGCTGGGATTATTGGGATAGGTTCTGTGCAAATAGATATCTTCTTTATCCCTCAAAAGCTCAAAGATATTTTCATAATCATCGATAAAGGTTAATAAATCCTCGATCCTCTGTTCTTCGTTCTTCGTCAAATCAAAATTGCTCAACCTGAAATGAATTGTTGATACCGGCTCAACTGTAGCTATAAGCACAGAAAGAGAAATCCCATATATCTTGCATAGTTGTTCAATCTTATTGAAATCCGGCTTTTGAATCTTGCCCGTTTCGTAATCATTAATTGTCGAAACAGGCAGCTTAGACAACTTAGCAACTTCTTTTAGGCTAAATCTTAAATTAGTTCTGTATGTTGTGAGCTTGCTTCCTAAGGTAGGCATATCCATGGCATTCACCTAATGTGACTATAGGTAACTATTCCTTTCCAGTTCCCTTAAAACAAATATCGGAATTTGTCAACAAAATATCAAGAAATTTCCGGCGGGGGCGGAAATTTTTTTCGTCATCCTTAAAAAACATTTTTGCATGGTCGTCTATTCCTGCTATCACGGCAACACCGTGCTTTACAATCCCCATAAATATTGATAACATATCAAACAGTAAGGCTCAGTCCAATAACGTTTAGAAGATGCAATGGCCCCCAATAGAAAAAAACCGCCGCTTGATGTAAAAAGGCTCGTATTGCACGAGGCAGGTTATAAGTGCTCGAATCCGGTATGTCGTAGTATTCTCACCCTTGATATCCACCATTTGGTTCCTGTGGCAAAAAAGGGAGACAATTTGCCCGATAACCTATTAGCCCTTTGTCCAAACTGTCACTCGCTCCACCATCAGGGCAAGATCCCGGAAGAATCGCTACGAGCGTGGAAAATGTTACTCCTTTCCTTGAATGAGGCGTTTGATCGTCGATCTATCGATTTGCTCCTTGCGCTTGATCGTGTCGGGCGACCTCTTTATGTGTCTGGTGACGGGGTTCTTGACTGCGCATCTCTTATTGCTACTGGCATGGTATGTATTACTGAAGGGCGGAAAACAGAAAAAACGACCCATCATTACGGTTCACATTTCATATATACGGTTGAACTCACTAATAAGGGTAAACAAATGGTGGGTGCCTGGAAACGTGGTGACCAAAAGGCAGCAATACAATCAGTAGAATCTCCTAACACCCATTCCACCTAACAGAAAAAAACGAGGAGGTTCTCGTAAATGTTGTTAGATGCCCGTATTATATCAAAGTCTAGGGTATGAAACTCACATCTCTTAAATACGGTTTCCAAAATACACAAGATTTGATGGGTAAGGTAGAGCGAGAGAAGGCCCGTCTACTTGAATCAGTGACAAGACAGGATAAGTTGGAGATAGCTGATGCTGTATTCAATTTTGCGGTTACTGCCTACCACATAAAAGATTGGTTAATAAACGAGACTTTGGGACCTCACAGTAGAAACGTTGTTGAAGAGTGTGTAAATAGCCAGAAGGTCTTGTGTATCTGCGGGGATATCTGTAACGGCAGCAAGCATAGAGTATTTAATGCTCGATATAAGCCACGTTCTAATGCAAAAGATATTGTAATATCTCCGCTGACAGTGGATATGGAAACCATTACCTGTGATAGCGAAATCCCCATTAATGGATATACCCTTAGAGTTCAATTAGAAGATGGTGATGAATTTGAAATTCTTGATTTTGCGAATAAAGTCATAGAGGCTTGGAAAATGTATTTCAAAAGATATGGTATCTAACCGTTGTCTGAAAACACAAGACGATGCCCAACAAACCATGGACAAAGAACACATCAAAAAGCTTGCTGGAAACCCGAACTTCATTACGGGCATATATAATTACTGTGATCGATGGTGTGAACGTTGTCCGTTCACCTCTCGCTGCATGAATTTCGCGCTTGCCGATGAACAGTTTCCGGACCAGGAAAGCCATGATATAGACAATGAAGCCTTTTGGCACAAGTTGTCTGAAATATTCCGTGTGACGCTTGATCTGTTGAAAGAAACAGCAGAAGAAAAAGGGATCGACCTCGATGCGATCAGCACCGAGGAAACTGCGGAGGAAGAGAGATTAAATGAGGAAATTGCCAGGTCCCACGAATGTTGTCGTATGGCGAAAGCCTATGCAGAGATGGTGGATAACTGCTTTGACTCATTAGAAGGCGCATCTGATCACAAAGAAGATGACCTCAACTTCAAAGCGCGTGTGGAGATACTGAACGCGGGTCCGCTCCAAGAAACGGATACTTGCGAAGATGCGGTGGAAGTCATCCGCTGGTATCAGCATCAGATTTACGTCAAACTCATGAGGGCGATCCGCGGGATCTTAGAAGAAAAAGATGAGCCCTTGGATGAATTTGCCAGAGACTCATACGGTTCAGCAAAGGTCGCGCTCATTGCTATAGACCGTTCAATCGCTGCGTGGGGAGAGATACGCACCTGCTTCTTCGCGTCCGAGAGTGAAATACTCGATATCCTCGTGCATCTCGAACGGCTGCGCAGGAGAGTGGAAAAAGCATTCCCCGGTGCAAGGGCATTCATCCGGCCCGGATTCGACAAGGTAGATCTGAACAGCTAACGAAACAGAACAAGGGAGTAATCCTCTGAACAGCTGCATGCGCTCTGACCGCCGAGGCCGAGTATAGCGAGGTAAAAAAGCCAATAGGGGAGAGACGGGAAATGTTCTACCGCGTTCTTGCCGATGCCGTTGTTGTGGCACACCTTGCGTTTGCCGTATTCGCTGTGATAGGCGGGGCGCTGGTACTGAGATGGAGACGTTGTGCGTGGATACACGTACCGGCCGCTCTCTGGGCAGTAATCATCGAATGCATGGGTTGGGTGTGTCCCCTCACACCACTTGAAAACTGGTTCCGCCAAAAAGCAGGGTCAATCGTTTATGAGACCGGCTTTATCGAGCACTACGTACTTCCCGTGCTTTACCCTACCGCGCTCACGCGTGGGACACAGATTGCCCTGGGTCTTTTTGTATTAATCGTCAATCTGGGAATATATGGGTGGGTAGTGTACCGTATAAGGAAAGACTAAACGAGACCTTTGCATAACTGCCATTTCCCCGTGATGCGGCGTCAGGCTTCAAAATTTGGCACGCAGTGAAGCGTCAGCGCTCATAATGTCGCGTTATGCAAAGGTCTCTAATGGTGATATCAAGCAAAAAATTCTATTTATAAACACTGTTAGCTGCCTGACACCAATTTTTATTGTCAACACAGTCCAAAAAGAGAAAGGAGAAAGGTTATGAGCATAAAAAATCCGACTATTACGGCGAACACATTTGCGGTATTTGCGCTACTCGCGATTTCGTTATTCGCAACAACGGTTTATGCCGAAAAACCAACACCAGGTTAC
>JAUWMM010000096.1 GCA_030613145.1 Desulfobacterales bacterium
AAGTGCGGAGCCTTCTCTTATCCCCTTCCTGAACATTGCAAGTGGGCTGAAGGCGATGTGCGTATTATTAAAGGCCTCTTCCAGCTTGGGGCCAAACAGTCTTCCCAAAAAATCCACCTTTACATGCGCGTTGTGATTCAAACGACTTGACAAGTTGAGATGCTCAGCAGAAACATTCCCTACGACCTTGAGATGCAAAAAAGGCTTCCCGGAAGAGTAGTTCTGTAATCCGGCAAGCACTCTGTCAATCCCCTGCCACGGGTCAAAGGATGTTGCAATGCACAAAAGGTTCAGCACTTTTCCTGTATATCGCGCGTGTCCTGAAAAAGGGATGTCTTCGACAGAAACGCCGTCTGTTACTGTGCAGGCCGATATGGGGATACCGGCTCGCTCAAGCTCATACTCTTTAACCTCATCACAATTCGCGATCAGGCCGGCGCATCTTTGGATCATTCTTGGCCCAAGGAACCTTTCCATCAAAAGAGTGACCATCTTCTGCGGCAAAGTCGTCTTATACGTATACGCTTCGGGAAGTTCCTTCGCCTGGTGTTCGGTAACTATCTTTCCCGCGTTATCTCTGAAAAAACGCGAGAGGAAAGAAAAATCCCCTCCGGAATACCTTAACACCAGAAGATCATATTGATCCGTATCTATATGCTTGGGGACACATGAATAACGGTGTAATACCGATAGTAGCCTGTTTGGAAAGCCTTCAACGCGTCTGTAGAAATTAACTCTATTATCCTGTAATTGACGCCCGAAATTGAAATAGAAGATATCCATATCCAGCCCCAAAAGGGAAATTGCTTTGGCCCGCCCAGCAAGTTTTTTCTCTACTCCTAGCAGTCCATTTTTTGCCAGGAGACAGTTTATATGTGCAACTTTCAAGAGGCCTCCAAACAAATCCTGTCTATTGTAAGGTCTTCCGTATAGCTGCTATTCACCAGCCCGAGCTATGATTGCTGAGTAGACACTGTGAAGTCGCTTTCCAATATGCTCAGGGCCAAATCGGGATGACGAGTAGTCAGACATCTGCTGAGGTGAAAAGCTCTTCATATGATCTAACATGTAATCAAGCCCCTCACACAAGGCACGGGCATCACCTGGGGGAACAGTCAGGCCCGTTTTACGAGTAAGAAATTCCTGTGGCCCTCCGCACTGAGTAGCAACCACAGGAATTCCTGTCGCTAATGCTTCGGCGCACACAATGGAGAAAGTCTCCATGAGACTTGGTAAGACGAACAGGTCAGATTGACTCATATATTCGGATACTTCGCGTTTCGTCTTCAGACCGTGAAAGGTCACCATATCTGACAGCCCCAACTCCAAAACTATCCCCTCATATCCAGGACGGGCGGGGCCATCGCCCACTATGTCCAGATGCCAATCCTCCCTTCGGTGCCGCAGTTCGGCCAAGCCCTTGAACAGGTGGAGCAAGCCCTTATTCTGGAAGCGATCAAGCAAAGACACGACGAGCAGGCGCTTCGTGCTCCTCTTGCGGTTGGAATGCGACCGAACGTGGAAGAGTTCCGTGTCTACCACATTAGGGACAACCTCAAATCGCGCCTTTATCCCGTGATTCTCGATAGACCGTTTCAGAAACTGGCTTACCGGCATTACTAACTGTGCTAACCTAAAAGAAATTCTGGCCTTCCAGATTTTGTATCGGCTCAAAAGTCTTCTTGGGAATTCACTTGAATGTTCCGTAACGACAACTGGTATGTGGTAGAACTTGCCAATGATGACGGCAGGAACAGCGGCCTCGTAAACATGGGCATGGATAATGTCGGGACGAAATCCCTGTGCCACGATCCATCTGAACGCTTGCATAACACTCCAAAGGGAAATGAAATACGAAATCTTGGGAATAGGTGAACGACGATACCAGACCCGGAAAGTCTCAATCCCACCTCGCATGGTCTCATCCGTCTCTCGCTGTATCGCCCACAACCTGTCAAGTTTCTGGTCGTAGCCCGCCATGTGAAATAGGATCACGTCATCGAATCGACTTACGGCCTTTGCGTGTTCACGAATATAATTGCACCCAACCGGAGACTCCTTGGTAGGATACCATTCAGTAATAAACAATACTCTGAAACGATCAGGCACTGGCGTTTCTTCCACCGGGATCATCACTCGAAGGTCGCTGAAAACCCATGAATATGGCACTAACCGCTTTGCAGTCCTTCCCACTTAAGTCCAATTTTACTGACGTTTTCTGTAAAAATACCAGTCAGACATTGTTTTGCTACCCTTATGAGAATTAATAATGGTCCTCATCAGTTCAAATCCTTTGACATTTTTTTCAATTAGAGGTGTGAATCGGCGATCAACTTGATGAGGAGAGTCATGAATACCGTCGAAATTGCTTGAATAGACAACTACGTACCTTCTTGAATGATGGAACAAGTTCTTCAAATAGGTCCAAAAGACGTCATCTTCAACCAAATGATACAACACATCAATCGAAAGAGTCAGATCTGCTTTTTCTAAACTACCACTTACGCACGGAAATGTATTATCATATAATAGAAATCGCTTTGACCGGTTACCCTGAAACCGCTCTTCACATCCTTTCAAAGCTGTCTTTGAAACCTCAAGACCCGTGTATTCTGGAATACTATAATAGGCGAGCTGATTCCCATCACCACAACCGAACTCAATGACACTGCGAATTTGATACGCTGAGATGAAGGCATTAATAACTCCAGCCTTGTAGGTCGCCAACTCGCCATATGATCCAACACCGGAAGTTCCCCCTGTCGCATATCGCTCTTCCCAATAATCAGAAGATTTGAAACGTATTACATTTAATTTCTTGATCGCTCCTTTAAAGGGACATAAAAATAGACTGATTATTTTCATTGGTACTTAATTAAAGCAAGCTTCTTATATTGCATCATCAATAGCCCAGTGTTGGCCTCATAGCACCTATTACGAAGTAAAATTACATTGGATCCACCTAATGTCGGCTGCTCGTAGAGACCTTCCCTCTGTCCTTTTAATAAAGACAACCTCAATCTGACAAGCCTCCTTTCGGTCATACGACTAACTGAAATTCCACAGGTAAGATTACAATCTCACATTACTTTGGACAGCAGTTTTAACAAGCGTTCCTTTAATCTGGCGCGCCTCCGCCGACCTATCATCACTGTAAGAAAGAACAACAATTCTCTTATCGGGTTATAGTCCAAAGGAGCTAAACACCAAGCCCGCAACAAACACTTTATGGCTTCAACGGTCTCCATATTGCCTCTTGCGCAGGAAGCCTGTGTTCTGTAACTAGCGCTATACGCTGATCGTCTTATTCGTAACAATCCTCTGTCGCAAGAAAACTTCCTGAAGATTGAATCAAATACATGCCTCCTTTCTTGGTATGCTATTGATCCCCTTTTGTTGGTTTTTGTTTCTGGCCACTCCCGGTAATTGGACAAAACTGTGTTTGTTATTCTAAGCTGTTCTGGTCTGTAATAAAGTCCAATGCGAATCCAGAATTCCCAGTCCATCACGTAGTGGAGTTCACTGTTAAGAAATCCCACCTCATCAAGCACCCTTTTTCTAAAAAAAACAGATGGCTGGCTGGGAACCCCTCCGCAATGTTTAAGCATGGTGTAGGGATTTATGTCAGGAGATCTTGTGGCAAAAGAGACAGTTTTCCCAAAAATATCAATCGTGTTGCCTGCTCCACTCACCAGGACGATATCATCGTTTTCCCGAAAGATTTCTGCTACAACTCGAATTGTCTCAGGACAGTATGTATCGTCCGAGTTGATCCAGGCCAGAATATCACCGCTGCTATTCTTCCAACCTTTGTTGATTGCATCTGATTGTCCCTCATCAGGCTCACTAATCCAATATGCCAAACGGTCTTCATACCGCCGGATGATATCAACGGTCCCGTCGGTACTACCCCCATCGATAATGATGTACTCTATGTTGGGATATCCTTGTAGCAAAACAGAGCGTATGGTTTCCTCGACGAATTGGGCCTGGTTGTAAGACGGTGTGACTATACTCACCATGGGCCAGGGGTTGCCGTCTCGGGCTGTATCTGGCAACCGCTTGCTTTCTTCGGTCCATGGCCATCCGGTTTTTGATGGCGGCGGCAGTTCAGCAAGAGTTGGGCAACGCATGACCATTTCTAGAAAAGTTCCGTATAATCAACCCTTGGAAAGACCTCTAAGTTGCCACCAACAGTAGCATTGTAAATATTCACGCCAAGAGAGTCGCAAACGCGCCTCGCCTGCTCGTAATGAAATAACATTTTGTCCACGTGTGGCTCATGCCACTTGCTTCCAGTGCCGAAGTATCGCGGATCGAAGTGATTTGGATCATCATCCATAGTAGAAAGAAGCTCACCAGAGTTATCTCCTTTTCTACTGACACTCGGAGGCACAAAGTAAAAAGTGTCACAGCCTATTAAATAGATTGGATTAAAGCCAAGGTAAACAGCCAACTGAAGCGCCGCAATGGTTACAGTTCTGACGTTTGATACCCACTCAGATGCATCTTGTGAGAACATTCCATCAGGAAGGTTGGTTTCGTCCACACTTACTTCTCGATACCAATAGACATTGGGACCACCTCGAATCACCCATTGCTCCCTAAACCTAGCCGGAAAAAAGAACATGGTCTTAGTTAAACTGCGGTTCAGGTGATTTATTTCCCCTGAAATATCCGGCACAACCCTTTTGTCAACCGCAACATAGAACGACGGCCTCCAGCTAATCCTATCAAAAAGGAGATAGCTTTTATTTGCTGCCCAAACGTATTCTTCTTTAAACAACTCCAAGTCCATACGATTCAGACTTGGTCCGGTGCCCATGATGCAACAACGTTCCCCATTGTATCTGTCCTTCAGACCCAGCATCACAGAGGACATATTTCGTAAATTCTTGTCCATCAACTGTGCCGCAACAACCTTAAAACGGGGCCAGTGTTGGCGAATTGCTCTTGGTACTATTTTCCGGCAAGTGTTGAGGATTTTTGCTGATGAAGGCATGATCACTCCGTACTCAGCTTCGCCGTCGCTCCCCCATCCACGATCAGCGTCTGCCCGGTCATGAATGACGCCTGCTCATTGTCGGCCAGGAACAGAATGGCCCGTCCTATCTCCTCCGGATGCCCCACCCTCCCCATGACATGTCTGGTGCCCAGCGTGCGGATTAAGTCTTCTTCTTTATCTCCCTGCATGACACCGCGTTTAAGCCCTGCACTCAGCATTTCGGTATCCACTGCACCTGGCAAAACGACGTTTACTCGTATACTGTCCCTACCCAGTTCTAAGGCCATAGCCCGTGTCAAAGCTAACAGAGCACCTTTGCTGGCAGCGTATGCGGATAGACCAATAGACGTAGCTATAGCATGGACCGAGCTAACATTCACAATCGCACCACCGCTTTTCTTGAGAAGAGGAAAGGCCTCTCGTACAAAAAGAAAGGCTGGCCGAACATTTGAGGCTATTGTCAGGTCCCACTCATCTATGGTTGTCTCAAGCAACGGTTTGCAAATTTGGACTGCTGCGTTGTTGACCAGAGCATCCAACCGCCCCTCTTGCGCGGACACTTCGGCGATGATTTGCGCAGGAGTATCAGCCTCGGAAATGTCAGCACGGATAAAATGTGCAACCTTCTGAGGGTCGTCCGGCTGCCTCTTGTCCACGCCAACTACGTGCCAGTCCTCATTTGCAAACACCTTGGCAGTGGCACTTCCTATACCTCCAGCCGCACCAGTGATTAGCACCACTCTTTTCATGGCCGGCACCTCTGTAGCTCTTCGAGCAGGTTTTTAATCGTGTTATGATGCACCCTCTCCCACGCTTCCGGGCTGCTGTTGGCGTTATGAGGCGCTAACAAAACGTTGTCCATCTGCCTAAGCGGACTGTCCATCGGCAACGGTTCAACCTCAAACACGTCCAAGGCAGCACCAGCGATTTGCTTGTTTTGCAAGGCCTTAATGAGAGCGGACTCATCAATCACAGGACCTCGGGCCGTGTTGATGATCACAGATGGAGGCCTCATCAACTCGAAAGTCTTGTCGTTCATCAAATGATGGCTGGTTGAATTCAGGTCACAGTTCAGGCTAACAAAATCAGCTTGCCGTAACAGGACCTCTTTGGAAACCATTTCAATATTGGTGTCAGCCACAAAATCGGCCGGCATCTCCAGAAGGTCGTTGCCCATTACCTTCATACCGAACCCAATAGCCCGACGCACTATGGCCTTGCCTACGTTCCCAACCCCGATGACACCTAAGGTACACTCTCGCAATGCGCGGCCTGGAATCTTGTGCCAGACACCTTCACGGATCTTCCTATCCATCCATGGAAGGTTGCGAGCAAAACAGAGTATGTAACCGATTACAGAATCGGCAACTGGTTCGCTGAAGGCGCCGGGTGTATTGCGTACTGCTATGCCCAGCTCGCGACAGATTTCAAGGTCGATGGAGTCAATACCGGTACCCCATTTTGAGATTACTTTTAACTTTGATGCAGACCGCAAGGCTTTTTCAGTAAAACGGTCATCTCCACATATTGCCCCGTCTACTTCTCCAACCCAGGCAAGTAATTCCTCCTCTCCCAAACGTTCATTAATTGGAGGAATAACCAACTCAATATCATGCTCATCAAAGACATTACGAAAGCGATCAATCACCGGTTGCATATAAGGGGCAGATAATAGAACTTTCCATTTCATATACGCCTACTCCTTGTCTGAAAAATATTTTGTATGTAGAAACTCCGCTATAATGAAATCCAGTTCCACATCTATATCCCAGGCCTCAACACGGTCAATTTCAAACATTAGGGGTCGCTCACCAATACGGTTTTGCCGAGCCTCCAGAATGCGTCGGGTAAAGATGTAGAGGCACGAGTTTTCTTCATACACTGGCGGCAGATCCTGGGTGCGCAACAGAATCGAGGGGTCGTGGGTAATCGGGCGTTTGTGGGCAGCCCAAACGCGG